>JACSRG010000323.1 GCA_014879865.1 Anaerolinea sp. | reverse complement strand
TGGCGCGCTCGCGGTTCTGGGTCAGGCTGCGTTGATCCTGACAGGCGACGATCAAGCCGGTGGGAAGGTGGAGAATGCGAATCGCCGTCTCGTTCTTCTGCACGTTCTGACCGCCCGCGCCGCTGGAACGGAATGTGTCGATGCGTAGGTCTTTGTCGTTGACCTCGATGTCGATGTCACCCTGAATATCGGGCCACAGTTCGACTTTAGCGAACGAGGTGTGGCGACGGGCGGCGGCGTCATAGGGGCTAATGCGGACGAGGCGATGGACACCTTGTTCGCTTTGCAGGTAGCCATAGGCGAGATCGCCATGTACGCCGATCATGACGCTCTTGATACCTGCTTCTTCGCCTTCGCTGCGTTCGATGATCTCGGTTTTGTAGCCGTTCTCTTCTGCCCAGCGCAAAAACATACGCTCCAGCATCAGCGCCCAGTCCTGCGCTTCCGTGCCGCCCGCGCCCGCATGGATCGCCAAAATCGCGTCCTCGTGGTCGTATGCGCCGGAGAGGATGACTTGCAGCGACATTTTCTCGACCACCTGTGCCAGCGCATCGGCTTCGCCGAGCAGTTCAGTCAGCATATCGGGGTCTTCCAGCGACGCGAGTTCCAGAGCGTCGCTGATGCGCGCTTGCAGCGCATTCCAACGCTCCAACTCCTCGTTGAGCCGAGCGATCTCTTGCATGATTTTCTGCGCGGTCTCCGGGTTCGACCAGAAGTCAGGATCAGCGGAGGCGGCTTGAAGCTGCTCGACGCGGCGCTGCTTGCCCGCGAGATCGAGCTTCTGCACCAGCCCGGCAACCTCGTCGCGCATGGTTTCAAAACGGGTATTGAGCGTTTCCATCGTCGGTTACTTCTCTTCGTCCTCGAACAAACCATCTACGAAGAAGTCCGGGCGAAACGGCACCAGATCGCCGATCTTTTCGCCCAAGCCCGTGTAGTGAATGGGCAGACCGAGGTCATGGTTGATAGCGAAAATCATGCCACCCTTCGCCGTGCTGTCCAGCTTGGTGACGATAACGCCCGTCACATCGACCATTTCGCGGAACTTCTCCGCTTGCTGGAGCGCGTTCTGTCCATTTGTGCCGTCCAAGACCAGCCACACCTCGTGCGGCGCGTCTTCGACCACGCGACCCGACACGGCTTTGATTTTGGCGAGTTCTTCCATGAGGTTGTAATTGGTGTGCAAGCGTCCGGCGGTATCCACCAGCAGCAGATCGCGTCCGCGTGACTTGGCGGCAACCGTCGCATCGTAGACGACGGCGGCGGCGTCCGACCCGGGTTTGTTCGCAACGACCGGGACATTGATGCGGTCGCCCCATGTCTGCAATTGTTCAATGGCGGCGGCGCGGAAGGTATCGCCTGCCGCGATGATCACCTTGCGCTGCATGATATTGTTGAAGCGGTTCGCCAGCTTCGCCACCGTCGTCGTTTTGCCTGAACCGTTGACGCCGACGATAAGAATGATCGACAATGGACGCCCGCTGATGTTTGGCACCGGCGGTGTGCTGAGCGTTGCCAGCAGCGCATCGCGCAGCGCAACATTTAGTTGATCCGCCCGCTTGATGTTTTCGCGGGCAGCGCGGTTGCGCAGGTCTTTGAGCACATCGGCGGTGGTTTTGACGCCGACATCCGCCTGAATCAGCAGGGCTTCGAGGTCATCCCACGTATCATCGTCGATCTGGTTGCTGCCCAACATTTGAGCGATTCGCCCGAAGAACGAATTGCGGGTTTTTGACATCCCACTGCGGAAAATACCCAAAATGGCTGCTCCTGAAACGGCGGGGGAAACACGAATGCTCATTGTACTTGTCGAAAGTGGGCAAAACAAGATTCTTTAGCAGTACCATAGTGGGTGGATATAATTCACGGGAAAAGGTGAGGATGGCGATGGGCGACAGCTTGACCCATGTAGACGAACACGGAAACGCGCGAATGGTGGATGTCGGCGCGAAGCCGGACAGCGAACGGATCGCAGTGGCGGGTGGGAGTGTGTACATGCACCCGGCGACGCTCGACCTGATCCGGCAGGGAGGCATCAAGAAAGGCGATGTGCTGACGGTTGCACGTATCGCCGGAATCATGGCGGCGAAGCGCACGTCGGAGATCATTCCGTTGTGCCATCCGATCCCGCTCACACATCTAGACGTGGAACTGACATTAGATAGTGAACGCAGCGCAATCGATATTCGGGCGACGGCGCGCACCGTCGGCAAGACGGGCGTGGAGATGGAAGCGCTGACCGCCGTGAGTTCGGCGGCGCTGACGATCTACGACATGGCGAAAGCGGTGGATCGCGCCATGCGCATCAGCGATATTCGCCTGCTCGAAAAGCGCGGTGGCGTTCACGGAGATTACGTCGCGGAATAACGAATCCGCTGAGAAAGGGTTGTCGTATGGAGATCACGATTTTGCTGTTCGCTACGCTCAAGGATCAAGCGGGCAAGGGGAGAGTGGCGCTGAATGTGCATGGTGAAGTCGTTACCGTCACGGATGTCCGTCGGGCGTTGGCGGCGGAATTCCCCGTGCTTGAGCCACATTTGCGAACGGCAATCGCGGCGGTCAACGAGGAATTTGCCTACGCAGGCGATCCGGTCAAGGC
>JACSRG010000434.1 GCA_014879865.1 Anaerolinea sp. | reverse complement strand
GGACTCCGTGTCGATCCCTGCTCTGTCGAGCAGATCGCCGAAGGAATTGCGCAAATGGCGCTACAACCCGCGCTCCGCGAAGATTACGCCCGCCGGGGACAGGAACGTTTGCAGCAGTTCAACTGGGCGCATTCCGCCCGCGCCTTCCGCGCTCTGTACCGCCAGATAGCTGGGGTACCTTTGACGGACGAGGATCAGGGTCTGCTGCTGGAGGCAAAGTAATAATGATTATCACGCAGTTGTTGGGCGGGCTAGGTAACCAGCTTTTCCAGTACGCCTTAGGGCGGCGGCTCGCCCATGATCACGGTGTGCCGCTCAAACTGGATGTCAAGTTCTATCAGCAGAACACACTCCGCGCTTACAAACTGCATCATTTCAACATTCAGGCGGAAATCGCGGCGGACAAGGAAATCAACCGGTTTGTTGGCAAAGAGCCCCACCGTAAGGCAATGCGCTGGCTTCAGCGGCGCGTGCTGCCCTACGAACGGCGTCCTCTCGTCAAAGAGCGTACGTTAGCCTTTGACCCTGCCGTGCTGCGCACACCGTCTGACGCCTATCTTGAGGGTTACTGGCAAAGCGAACGTTATTTTCACGCCATCGAAAGACTACTGCGTGATGAATTGACATTTAGGACGCCACCAGACAGCGCTAATGCGCGACTGCTCGACCAAATTCGCGGCGTATCCAATAGTATCTCCCTGCATGTGCGTCGGGGTGATTACGTGACGAGCAAAGAAGTCAACAGCTACCTCGGAATAATCCCGCTGGATTACTACCGCGAGGCAATCAAACGCATTGTTGCGGCGATACCAGATGCACATTTTTTCGTGTTTTCCGACGACCCCGGCTGGGTCAGGGCGAACATCAGTACCGACCACCCGATCACCTACGTGACCCACAATGGTGCGGACAAAGACTATGAGGACTTGCGTCTGATGGCAAACTGTCGGCATCATATCATTGCCAACAGCAGCTTTAGCTGGTGGGGCGCATGGCTGGCATCCACTCCTGAACAGATCATCTATGCGCCCCAGCGCTGGGGCAATAATCCTGAATTGAACCACTCGGATCGAATTCCTGAACACTGGCAGCGGATATGAGGTAACCATGACAACGCTCTACGAGATTTCGCAACTGGTTGACGAGCAAATCCGGTCAGACAAAGCGCCGACGTATCTTGATTTTTACGAGCGCACCTTCAGCGCTGTCCGTGAAACCCCACTAAACATTCTAGAGGTCGGCGTCCTCAATGGTGGTGGTCTGCTCATGTTCGCGCGCTATTTTCCGAATGCGCGCTTGCTTGGTGTCGATATCAACCAGCCACCCGCCCTATTCACGCAGCGGCTCACGGAATGGGGGCTTAAGGATCGCGTCAGAGTCGTTCAGGGTTCGCAGAATGATAGCGCTTTCATGACTTCCGCGATCCATTCTTTCTTCGGGAACGAGTTGCTCGACATCGTCATCGACGATGCCTCCCACATGTACCGGCGTACCCGCGCCACATTCGATCTCGTCTTCTACTCACACCTGCGTCCCGGTGGACACTACATCATCGAAGACTGGGGCTGCGGCTACTGGCCCAAGTGGCCCGACGGCAGCCCGAATGGACGGCGCGGGCTGCCACGTCTGGTGAAAGAGCTGGACGATCTCGTGGCACTCGAGGATCAGACACGCTTGTGGCAGGGCAAACGCGCCATGAAGGTCAGCGAAACACAGCCCTCCCCTATTGACCATATGATCGTCATGCCGGCGGTGGTTGCATTGGTCAAAGCATCGCGATGAGTCCGCTGGTTAGTGTAGTGCTCCCCGCCTACAACGCAGAAGTATTTCTTGCGGATGCTGTTGAGAGTATTCTCGACCAAACATTTAGCGATTTTGAACTCTTAGTGATCGATGACGGTTCGACAGATACGACGCAAGCGATTGCAAACCGGTATACACACGACACGCGCGTTCGCGTTTTAACTCATGAGCAGAATCGGGGTTTGATCGCAGCACTGAATACGGGTTGCCAAGCGGCACAAGGCACGTACATTGCGATCATGCACGCAGATGACATCAGTTTGCCGCAACGCCTAGCGCAGCAGGTCGCGTACATGGAAGCCCATGCGGAAATCGGCGTCCTCGGCACGTGCGCCGACAACATCGATGAACGCGGACACTCTCTCGGCATAACTCATATGCTTAAGCGTCCCGGCGTCATTGGCTGGACGGTCATGTTGAGCTGCCCTCATATCCATCCTACAGTCATGTTCCGCCGTAAGACGATTGCGCCGCTTGGATTCTATCATCCGGGGAACTTGTTGGTCGAGGATTATGACCTCTGGATGCGAGCAGCACGCGTTACACAGTTGTCCAATCTACCTGAAGTGCTTGTGCACTACCGGGTTTGGGTTGGATCGGCGAGTGGGAGTCAGCAGCGTAAGCTGGACGACAATGCGCTCCGAGTCGTTCAACGTGGCGTGAGTGCCTTCCTCGGACAAGATATTTCGCTCGAACTCGCCTCGTGGCTGCGCGGAATCGCCGACTCGAGGCGTGGGGCACGTCCGCAAACACTCGACGAAATTCAGGAAACAGCCCACGTCTTAGAACAGATGCTT
>JACSRG010000489.1 GCA_014879865.1 Anaerolinea sp. | reverse complement strand
TTCTATTTTGGGTAAAATGAATCGACTCTGCAAGGGGGATCAGACAGCATGACGCCTTACCGCAACCCGTTTGCACCCGGCACGGATCGCCACGCGCTGTGGCATCTGCTGGTCGAAGTGGACATCGAAGCGTTCGTCCACGCGGATTGGGATCGGCTCAAAACCGCGTTCATCGGGGAGGGTTTCACCGCCATCGACGCGCAAGGTTCGCTCAACCCGGATTCGTGGCGCTTGAGCTTCACCCGCGCCGAGGACTATGGCGCGCTCTGGCTCGACAATGCGCGGCAGATGGCGGAGCGCGTCGCACGGGACGATCTGCGGCAGGCGTTCATCGACGCTACGACGATGGACGACATCGAAGTGCAGGGCGACTCGGCGCTGCTGCACAAAAAGCTGGACGGGCAGATCGTCACGGCGTCGGGCGAGATCATCCCGCTGCACTGGCAGACGCTCTACCAGTGCGTCAAGCTCGGCGGGGTGTGGAAGATCGCCGGGTTCGTCGGCTTTCTGCCCCTCACGTAACGCGGCGGATCGCGGGTCGAGGCTCAAAAAATTGGCGCGCGGGTAGTATAATGGGGTATCTGTAAATCCTGTGCAAGGAAAGCAATGTCCCGTCCCAAGCTGGTTTGGTTCTGGATCGCAACCTGCTGCCTTACGCTGATCTTCTCCGGTTGTCTCGCCAACACGAACACCCCGCCGCCAACTGCTGCCGTTTTACTCGACGAGCCGCCCGGCGGCGAAACCGCGTCGCATCCCTTGAGTGTTCCGGCGATGCGCGCCGCTGCTTATCCCGGCAGCGATCTCGTCTTCGAGCAGGAGCTTGAGGACGGCATCAACTATGACCGCTACATCGTGTCGTATCTGTCGGAAGGGCTGAAAATCTACGCGCTGTTCACCCTCCCATGGGGCGACCCGCCGCCGACCGGTTTCCCGGTGGTCGTCTTCAATCACGGCTACATCCCGCCGACCGAATACCGCACGACCGAACGCTATGTCGCCTACGTCGATGCGTTCGCCCGCAATGGCTACATCGTCATCAAGTCGGATTATCGCGGTCACGGCAGTTCGCAAGGATCGCCCGCATCTGCGTATGGCAGCAGCGCCTATACCACCGATGTGCTGAACGCGCTGGCGTCGGTGCGGCGTTACCCCGCCGCCGATCCGAATCGCGTCGGCATGTGGGGGCATTCGATGGGCGGTTATATCACGCTGCGGGCGATGGTCGCACGGCAGTCGATCCGGGCAGGGGTGATCTGGGCAGGCGTGGTCGATTCGTACCGTGATATGCTCACGACATGGTTTCGGCGCAGTTGGGGACAGGAGATGTTCGCGCAGTATGGTTCGCCGGACGAAAATCCGGCGTTCTGGGACTCGATCTCTGCCAACAGCTATTTGAGCGAACTCTCCGGTCCTGTGCAGATTCATCACGGCACCGGCGACGCGACTGTGCCCGTCGGTATGTCGATCCGTTTGGATGAGCAAATCCGCGCGGCGGGTGGCATGTCGGAATTGTTTCTGTGGGAAGGGGATGATCACAACATCGCTGCGTATCGTGACGATGCGCTGCTGCTGTCGGTCGCCTACTTTCACGTCCATGTCCGCGATGTGCAGTAGGGTTGCGCGTTCGATGATAAATGGCACGACTAACTTGTGAAATATGTCACTACTGGCTGTCGCTGCGGAACTCTGCCGGAGGCGTTACGTAAACCATAATCGTGAGAGGCAGCCAGATTAACAGTGCCTCTACGAGTTGGAGACACTGCCATGTCAAGTCCAGCGAGATTGCAAGCCGAAGTCCAGCCCGCATGGATGCGTACCGGCGAATACTGCCCGGTCACGCAGCCACATGACAGCCTTGCCGCCCACATTACCCGCGCTGCCAGCCATCAAACGTATTACACCATCCGCTTTCTGGTCGATCATGAGCGCGTCGAGGATGCCTTTCGCGCTTACGGGTATTTCCGGTGGGTCGATGACACGATTGACGCCGACGATCTCACGCCGGAGCAGCGGATCGCCTTCTTCGAACGGCAGCGCACGCTTGCCGACTCGTGTTACAAGGGCATTCCGCTGCGCGCCCGGACGCTCGAAGAGCAACTGTTAATCGATCTCATTCGCAGTGATACCGAACCGGACAGCCCGCTGCGCTCCTACATCGAGCACATGCTGTGGATCATGGACTTCGACGCGCGCCGCCGGGGAACCTATGTCGATCAAGCGACGCTCGACGAATACACGCGCCATCTCGCGGTGGCGGTCACCGACTGTATGCACTACTTCATCGGACACGACGATCCGCTGCCGCCGGTCGAAATCCGCTACTGTGCCGTGATCGCCGCCCACATTACCCACCTGCTGCGCGACACCTTCGAGGACACCGCAGCGGGGTACTTCAACGTCGCGCGCGAATTCGTCGCCGCGCACACCGGCGATGCGATCAGTCCGCAGAGCGAAGCGTACCGGGCATGGGTCAAAACGCGCGTCGAACTGGCGCGGGCGAATTTCAAGATCGGGCGGGCGTATCTGGCGCGGCTGCGCAGTTTCCGCTGTCGTCTGGCGGGATTCGCTTACATGGCGCGCTTTGAAAGCGTGCTGGACGCAATTGAGCGTGATGGCTATCAACTGCGCGCGGATTACCCGGAGCGCAAACGTCTCGCCGGAGTCGCCAAGCTGATCGCGTCCACGTTGGGGCGCACGGTCGGACTGCCGCTGCTCGCCAAGTTTCATCGCGCCTGATTGAACCACTTACCGACAAGGAACTAACAAATCATGACATCTGTGATCGTAATCGGTGCAGGCATCGGCGGCATCACGACCGCCGCTCATCTGGCGAAGCGCGGCTATCAGGTCAAGGTCTACGAGAAGAATCAACGCCCCGGCGGGCGCTGCGATCATTTCGAGCGGGCAGGGCATCGCTTCGACACGGGTCCCACGCTGCTGATCATGCCGCTGGTCTACGAGGACGAATTTCGCGCGCTCGGCGTGTCTTTCCGCGAGGTGCTGGAACTGCGCCGCGTTGACCCGACGTATAATCTAGTGTTCGACGACGGCAGTCAGCTTGCGCTGTCGAGCGACATGAGCTTCATGACGGGGCAGCTTGAAGCCATCGAGCCGGGGAGTTCGGATGGGCTGGCGCGCTACCTGAAAGAGGGTGAACGCCATTACCATCTGGCGATGGAACGCTTGGTAAACCGCGACTTCCGCACGGCGGGCGACTTCTTCAATGTCCAGAATGTGCCGCTGCTGTTTCAGCTTCAGCCGCTCGCGCCGCATTACCGGCATATGGGCGCGTATTTCAAATCGGAACGGCTGAAGTCGGCGTTCACGTTCCAAGATGTGTACATGGGACTGAGTCCCTTCAAAGCTCCGGCAACCTTCTCGATGATGCCGTACACCGAAATCGCGCATGGCGTATGGTATCCGGTCGGCGGCATGAATCGCATCGTCGATGTGCTGATGGACATCGCGACGGCTGCCGGAGTCGAGTTTGAATTCGGTGTCGAAGTCGAACAGATCGAGATCGTCGGGGGCAGGGCGCGCGCCGTGATCCTCGAAGGCGGACGCCGGATCGCAGCGGACGCGGTGGTCGCCAACGCCGATCTCCCCTACGTCTATGACAAACTGCTGCCCGATGATGATCTGGCAGAGCGCTTGGAGCAGAAGCAGTACTCGTGTTCGACCATCAGCTTCTTCTGGGGTGTCGATAAAGCGTATCCAGCGCTGAACCCGCACACGCTGTTCCTGACCGACGACTACGCCGAGAATTTCGAGCGCATCGATCACCAGCAGCCGCTGCAAGACACGCCGAGCTTATACATCCATGCCCCGGCGCGGCTTGACCCGACGGCAGCGCCTCCCGGCGAAGATACACTGATCGCGATTGTCCCGGTCGGGCATTTGAACGGGAGAGGCGATGAAGACTGGCACAGCCTGATGGCTGACGCGCGGCAGGCGGTGTTCAAGCGGCTGGAACTGCTCGGCATCACCGATTTGGCAGCGCACATCAAATTCGAGATGTGTTTCAACCCGCAGTCGTGGCATCATCGTTACAATTTAGCCAAAGGCGCGACGCACGGACTGTCGCACACGCTGATGCAGTTGGCATACCTGCGTCCGCATCACCAGCACGCCCGCTATCCGAATATGTTCTTTGTCGGGGCGAGCACGCATCCGGGGACAGGCGTCCCATCGGCGCTGATCTCGGCGCATCAGGTGGCGGATCATGTGGTCGAGGTGATGCAGGCAGTAGAGGTGTGACGGGCTGTTCGTTCGCGGCAGTTGTTCGCTAACGAGGAGACCTTTTCATGCTTCCACAGCAGTTCACGCTCGACGTTCAGCCGGTGGCGTCGAGCGACTCGATTGTGCGCATCGGGTGCGCCCGCTTCACCATCCTCACCGAGCGCCTGATTCGCCTTGAATACGACGAAAACGGCGTCTTTGAAGACCGCGCCACGCAGACGGTCTGGTATCGCCGGACGCAGACCCCGGCATTTGCCATGCGGCATGAAGGCGGGCGGGTGGTGATCGAGACCGCCGCCTTCACGCTCCACTGGACGGAAGGGCAGCCGTTCAGCGCCGAGACGCTGTCGATCCACGTCAAGGCGACGGACTCCGTCTGGTATCCCGGTACGCTCGACCCGCACAATTTGAAAGGCACAACGCGCACACTCGACTTCAACAACGGCTATATTCCGCTCAACGACGGCTTGATCTCGCGCTCCGGTTGGTCGCTGCTGGACGACTCGCGTTCGTTCATCCTGAACGGCGATCACTGGCTTGAGCCGCGCACCGGAACAGGCACGGACTGGTATTTCTTCGCCTACGGTCACGACTACAAAGCCGCCCTGCGCGACTACTGTGGGATCAGCGGTGCAGCGCCGCTGATCCCGCGCTGGATTCTCGGCAACTGGTGGAGTCGCTACTGGGCGTACACGCAGGATGAACTGGTCGGCTTGATCGAGGACTTCAAAGCACACGAGATTCCGCTCTCGGTGTGCATCGTCGATATGGACTGGCACATCACCGAGACGGGCAATCGCAGTTCCGGCTGGACGGGCTACACATGGAATCGGAAGTTGTTCCCCGATCCGCAGGCGCTGCTCGATTTCTTCCACGCCAATGGTCTGCGCACCGCGCTCAACCTGCATCCGGCGGATGGCGTCCACCCGCACGAGGAGCAGTACCCCGAAATGGCGCGGCGCATGGGCGTCGATCCTGAGTCGAAGCAGCCGATTCCGTTCGACATCACCGATCCGACCTTCGTCCAAGCCTATTTCGAGGTGCTGCATCACCCGTATGAAGCGATGGGCGTGGATTTCTGGTGGGTCGATTGGCAGCAGGGGCAAAGCTGCAATATCCCGGCGCTCGATCCGCTCTGGCTGATCAATCACCTGCATTTCTACGACGCCGGGCGCGACGCCTCCAAACGTCCGTTCATCTTCTCGCGCTGGGGCAACGAAGGACATCAGCGCTACCCGATTGGTTTTTCGGGCGACAGCTACATGACGTGGGAAACGCTGCGCTTTCAGCCCTACATGACGGCGACCGCTTCGAATGTCGCTTATGGCTGGTGGAGTCATGACATTGGCGGGCATATCAGCGGCATGGGCGACGCCGAATTGTTCGCGCGCTGGGTGCAGTTCGGCGTGTTTAGCCCCGTGCTGCGGATTCACAGCGCGAAAGGGCATTTCTACGATCAACGTCCATGGGCGTTCGAGGATGCGAATGTCCGTGACGCGCTGCGCGCCGCGCTCCAACTGCGCCACGCGCTGATCCCCTACCTGTACACGATGGCATGGCGCGCACATGACCAATCGCTGCCGCTCATGCTGCCGATGTACTACGATTACCCGGAACACGAAGCCGCGTATCATTGTCCCGGACAGTACTTGTTCGGTTCGAAATTGATCGCCGCGCCGTTCACCGAACCCGCCGATCCGCATACCGGGCTGTCGCGTCAGGTGGTGTGGCTGCCGCCGGGCGACTGGTATCACGTCTTCACGGGCGAGTACTACGAGGGCGACCGCTGGTACGCGATCTACGGGACGCTAAAGGATATTCCTGTGTTCGCGCAGGCGGGTGCGATCCTGCCGATGGGCGCGCAGACGGGGTGGGGCGGCATCGACAACCCGACCGATTTGCATCTGCATGTGTTCGCGGGCGCGGAAGGGGAATTCGTGCTGTACGAGGACGACGGCGGATCGCGCGGGTACGTAACCGGCGATTACTGTCAGACGCGCATCGAGTATAGCTGGGCGGATGAACGCGCCGCTGTGACGATCTGCCCCGCTTCCGGCACTATGGCGCTTATCCCGGCGGAGCGCGTAGTTCATCTGCACATGCGCGGTGTGGCGGAGGCTGTCCGCGTCGAGGTCACGCTGAACGACGCGCCGCTGACCGCCGGTTGGCACTACGACAGCGCCACCGAGTCGCTGATCCTCGACGGAATCACCTTGCGAACCGACTCGACGCTCACAGTACGCCTGTGGGCGGACGGTGGCGCACTGCTGTCACGGCGGGAGCGCAAGCGCGAGAAGCTGCTCGGTCTGCTGCGCTCGTTCAGGCTGTTTAGCGGCGCGCGCAACCGCTTGGCGGACAACATCGACGCGTTGATAAAAAATCCCGACGAGATCGCGCCGTACTTGATCGCCATGCAGGATGCGCACGTTCGCGCCTTGTGCGAACTCCTGTACGACGCGGGGATGCACGTCATCCACGACGCGCATGATCCGGTGCTGTTGATCGTGTGGAACAACCGCGCCGACGAAGCGATCACCTACCGTTACGGTGAGGCATTCTTGCAGTTCGGCGGGTTGGGGACGCCGCACCACGAACACGGCGTCGCGCCGCGCTTCCGCGCCCTTGTGCCGGAATTCAAAGTGTGGTCGCATGGCACGCTCGGCACACGCGTACATCAAACGCAGTGGCAGCTTCAGATGGATTATCACGGGCTGGCAAGCGTGAGCGCCGCGCAGCGTGAGGAGTCGCCAGAATAGCTCACCGCAGCACGCGCTTGAGCAGATTGCGCAGCGTGATGTGCTCGTAGCGCCGCAGTTCGTCGCGGACGCCGGTTAGCTTCTGCGTGAGCAGGTCGATTTCAAGGTCGAGCGAGTCGCGTTCGCCGCTCAACTGCTCGATCTGACGCAGATGCGGGCTGTGCGTCCGCGCTGTTTCCAGCCTCGTCTGCGCGTCGGCGTGCCCGCGCGCCAGCGCCGCGCGGTGATCGGCGTAGCGGCGCTTCACCTGTGCGACGGTCTCGAACGGAATCGCCTCGCCGTTCGGGGTGATCACCACGCGCTCGAGGTAGCCGCGCCAGCGCAGCAGTTCTTCCCAATCTTGGACGGGGTGCGCGTTGCGGAAACCGCTCAGCACGTACTTGGCGCGCGCCTCGTTCGCCGGGCGCACGTCGGCGGCGGTGCGAATGCCGACCTGCGCCAGCAGTTCGACATGGGCACGGCTGATGCCGGGGATGCGATCCGGTTCGACGGGCAGGCGCGTAAGCTGTTCCTGCACGTATGCTGTCTGCTGTTCGGCGCGCCGGAGATCGTGCGGTTCTTGCTCATCTGCTGCCCGCAGCGCGTTGTTGAACTGTTCGACGGCGTGCGTGTGAGCGGTACATTCCTCGGCGAACTGGCGGTGTGCTTCTTCCAAGCTGGCTTCTGTCCGCTTGTGCCGCGCCTTGAGCAGTGCAAGCTGATCGCCGAGTTCGCGCTCCGTTCGCTCGACGCGCGCTTTCTCGGCGACGACGCTGAAATGCGGATAGGCGTACATCAGGCGCAGCGACAGGTAGTCGCGGAACAGGAACGGCACGTAGCGCAGCGGCGTACTTTCAAATTCCCGCGTGATCCGCGCCACCTGTTGATCGACTTCCAGCGCGTCGAAATCGGCGATAGGGTCTTCAACATGATCCTGCCACCATGACGATTTGGTCGGCGGCGCGGTCAGGGGGGCAAACGGCGCGACGACATCCGGCGTTGGCGGCGGGACAAGATGCCCCTTGAACCACGAGCTGACGCGCGTCGCCAAGTCGGGTGGCGGCTGATTGTCGAGCGGGGGGACATCCAGATACGAGGCAGCGCGGGCGATCTGCGCCATCTTCTGACCGATCTGGCGGATGCGCACATCGGGATGTTCGTGCATCAGGCGCAGCGTATCCGACTTGTCCGGCGCTTTGTAATCGACATCGCGGAACAGCAGATTCTCGTCTGCGGGGTCTCTGAACTGCCAGAGCTTCGCATCGATGGCTAAGGCTTGCAGCGACAATCCGACGACGTGGGCGGAGAAGTTATCGACGTTGAGGTAATTGGCTTCGGTGATACCTTGATCCGACTCGCGCAGCGGATGCTGGTAATGGCGGTGTCCGCGTTCGTGACTGGGCAGATGCACCGCGCCGGGGACGAGCATCCCATCGTAATCCAGCAGCTTGATTGCCGTGTCAGCGCCGACGATGATGTTGCCGTGTTGAAAATCGCCGTGAACGACCCGTGCCGCGCGCAGCACGGCGCACAGCTCGAACCAGTGTTCCGCCAAGCGCGCCAGCGTTTCCGGTTCGTCGAGGTGCTGCTCGATGTAGGTGTCGAGCGTCGCTTCCGACGCCCACGCCATTTTGAGGATCGGATACCACTTGCCCCGCACGCGGATGCCTTCCGGCAGGTAGTCGAACGGGATAAAGCAGTCGAGCGGGTGCTGCTGCAAATGCGCCGAGATCGCCGCGTAGCGCTGCTGCTGATTGGTCACTTCGCGCATGAAGCAGCGCACCGCCCAGCGCTGCGTTCCGTTTTTGACTTCGAAGACGGTGGCGAAGTTGCCGGAAATCGCGCGCGGCAAACCGAAGCGGTCGCTCTTGACCTGCGTCTTGATCAGCTCTGCATCTTGGAACGCGCCGCGTGGATTTTGCATCGCTTCGGCGTATTCATTCGGGTTAGGCCATGCCACTGCCATCTGCTCCGACGGTCGGACGGACAGTGACGAGCGTAACGTCGTCGTTGCGGCACAGCCGATCATGGCGCGCCGCTTCGATCAAGCGCGTGAAGCCCGCCTGATCGAGCTTGGGATCGGCGAACAGGCGGCGCACTGCCGGCTGCGCGATGAAGTAATGGGCGAGGGCGTCAGTCATCAACAGGAAGATGTCGCCGTCCTCCCAGATGCCGCGCCGCACCACCACTTCGAGTCGGTGCAGACCGTCGGTGTGCGTCGGGATGAGCGCCGGATGGTTGTTGAACTGTTCGGCTTCGACATACGGGAAGCCATGCAGCCAGCGGCGCGGACGCAGGCAGAACAGGCAGCTATCACCGACGCTCACCGCGCCCCACCTGCCATCGCCGCGTAACTGCAAGCCGAGCAGCGATGAATACGCGCCCGCCTTCAACTTTTCCTCGGCATACCACGGGAGCGGCTTGGCGCGTGTGCGCTCGTCAATTGCCGCGTGCCACCGTTCGATCAATGGGAGCAGGTTGGCGGCATCCAGCCCGCGCAGATGCTTGTCCGCATACGCCTCGACGAGGAGCTGCGCCCATAGTCCCGAAAACGAAGTTTCGGTCGCGCCATCGGCGACGGCGCACAGGAATTCGGACAGCGCAGCTTGCACGGGCGCGACGGCGGGCGCGAACGCGTCTTCGTATTCGTCCTCTCGGCTGCCGCTTTTCGGCAGCCAGAACGCGGCGTAAGCGATGTGCATATCAGCGCAGGTTGCTCGGTCGCGTGCCGATGTCCAAGAAGCGGATCACGGACACGATGTCGGCGTTGAAGACGAACCCGCGTGACGTATCTGCGACCTGATAGCCTTCCGCCCGCGCCGCGCTGCGGATGTGTTCCGGCAGTTCACTCGACATCTGGAAAAGCTGCTTGGCGTACTGGTCGGGGAGTTCGGCTTCGCTGTGCGGGAATTCGATAGGCAGCCCGCCGACGGACGACAGATGCACATTGAACAGCAGCACATTGCCATCCGAACTGCTGAGTTCGCGGAGATCGGCGGCGGCGGCGAGCGGGCTGCCATCCGACGATTCGCCGTCGGTCACGTTGATGACGATGGGCGGGAACGAATCAGGGTGCTGTGCCAGCCAACTGCTGACGATGCGCCGCGCTTCTTTTAACGCCTGTACCATCGGCGTGCCGCCGTTGGATACCGGGCTGAACCAGATCGGAAAGCGGACTTTCTGGTCGATTACGCCGCCCGCGCCATCTTCGACTTTCTTCGTGCGCTCTTCGATGCGCTGCGGCGCGTCGGCGATTTTGCTGATGGGAGCCCAGTCTTTTTCCGCCAGCGCACCGCTCAACAGCGTGCCGACTTTCGCGCCATAGCCGAGGACGCCGACATCGTAGTAGTCGCGCACGCCTTCGGATTTCGCGCATTTGATCGTCAGGTTGTAGAGCAGGTTGTTGATCGCGTCTGCGACCTTCTGGTCTTTTCTGCCACCTACACCGCCGCTCCCGAATTTGTCCGCCATCGAGCCGGACTGGTCGAGGAGGAACAAAAACATGCTCGGGTTACTGCGGCTGATTTCTGCTTGATATGCCATAGTCGTGTACCTTTTCGTTCACGGGAAAAATCGCTAACACAAAGCAAACCAAGGGTGCTGTTGTCACCCCTATCATACAATACGCCGGAGCGCGGCAGCTTGTTGCAGATTGGACTTAGTTCCGCTTCTTCACAGCTGGCGCGAGTAGTGTAGACTATGGGAGTCCTCTTGAAACGAAATAGGAGAGCGCCCTTTGGCAACCTCGTATGTGACCATCCCGCCGGAGTCGCCGTACTTCCAGCGGAGATGGCTGGGTCTTGTGTTTATCGGTATCTCCGTCATTGTCATCAGCGTCGATAACACGATTGTCAATGTCGCGCTGCCGTCGATTGCCCGCGAACTGAACGCCAGCACGACCGATCTCCAATGGATGGTCGATGCGTATGTCCTCGTATTCGCCGCGCTCCTGCTGACGATGGGCACACTCGGCGACCGCATCGGGCGCAAGCGGGCGCTGCAAGCCGGGTTGGTGCTGTTCGGCGTGGGGTCGCTGGCGGCTGCTGTTGCGCCAAGCATCGGCGTATTGACGCTGACGCGCGCGTTTCTCGGCATCGCGGGCGCGCTGATGCTCCCGGCGACGCTTTCGACCATCAGCGCGACCTTCCCGCCGCTCGAACGTCCTCAGGCGATTGCTTCATGGGCGTCGATCTTCGGCTTGGGCGTGGGGATTGGTCCGGTGCTGGGCGGTTTCCTCGTGCAGAATTTCGGCTGGCACGCGATCTTTCTGGTCAACCTGCCGGTGATCGCCGTCGCACTGATCGGCGGACAGATGTATCTCGGCGACACCAAAGAGCCAGATGCGCCGCCGCCTGACATCCTCGGATCGGTGCTGTCGATTGCCGGGTTGTTCGCCTTGATTTACGGCATTATCGAGGCTGGCGTCGTCGGGTGGGGCGAAGCGAACGTGCTGATCGCGCTTGCTGCCGCCGCGATCCTGCTGGTAATCTTCGCCGTGTGGGAAGCGCGCATTCCGAACCCGATGCTGCCGCTGTCATTCTTCCGCAACCCCGCCTTTACGGGCGCAAATGTCACGCTGACGCTGCTCACGTTCGGCTTGTTCGGCGCGGTCTTCTTCATCCCGCAGTTTTTGCAGTCGGTACTCGGGTATCCGACGTTTCTTGCCGGGTTGATGATCGTGCCGCTGGCGGTCGCGCTGACCATCGCCAGCAACCAGTCGGCGCGGGTGAGCAAGCGGCTTGGTACAAAGCGTACCGTCGTGCTCGGCGTGTGCATTGCCGGGACATCCTTTCTGTACCAGTCGCTCATCTACAGTACCGGGACGACGTATTTCCCATGGGTCTTCATCGCGCAAATCTTCCAAGCCGGGGGGATCGGGATTGCGGTCAGCCCCGCTACGACCGCGATCATGAGTTCCGTGCCGGTGACGAAAGCGGGTGTCGGTAGCGCGATGAATGACACGACTCGCCAGTTGGGCGGCGCGTTGGGGATCGCCGTGCTTGGCGCGGTGGCGACGAGCATCTACTTGAGCCAAGTCGCGCCGCTTGCCAGCCAACTCACGCCGGAGGTCTACGCCGAAGTCGCCGCCGGGCTGCAAACCGCGATCAGCCCGCAAACCCGCGCATTGATCGACCCTGCGCTGGCGGATCAAGTCGCGCTGACGGCGAAAGTCGCCTTCATGGATGGCATGAAGCGCGCCTTCCTCGTCGGGGCGCTGGTAATGTATGGGGCGGCGGCGTTCGCGTGGTTCGTGCTGCCCGATGTGGTCAAGCGCGCGCAGCCCGTGCGCGTCGGGGCAGAGTCCGAACCTACTTCCTAAGCAGCTTAGCGTGCCATCTGGCTAAAGGCTGGTCAGATGGCACGCTTTGCGCCGCATAAAGCAGAGGATGGTGAGCCGTGATAAAGGCACAAGGTCATGGAGAGCGACTTGTGAGGGCTGCGGTCATTAGCATCGCCATGCTTCTCACTGCCGTCCCGTCCCTAGTGGAGGCAGTCGAACTGAGCACTGGCTGCACAGCCAAATCGGTAGCGGAGTTCAATCCGCCGGCGGAAAGCGGTACGCTGCTGCTGCAAGCTGTTGCTAACCCACTCGCTGAAGGTCGTGCCGCCGCCCCCGCAGTCCGTGTTCTGCAACCGCCCCTCGATCAAGCGATGCTTTCGCCCAACGGGGAATATATC
The DNA here is from genome assembly GCA_014879865.1 of Anaerolinea sp. Classification (GTDB taxonomy): domain Bacteria; phylum Chloroflexota; class Anaerolineae; order Aggregatilineales; family Phototrophicaceae; genus Flexifilum. The sequence continues at coordinate 1,716 of JACSRG010000489.1, read as the reverse complement.
GCCGGAACTCGCCGGCATGACAATCGCGCCAACCCGACGGGAAGCTACACGACCGTCGTGATCAACCGGGAGTTCGAGCTGGTCTACGAAGGGGCATCGGCGTTTGCCGAGTTTTACCAGTTCGGTCACTGGCTTGGAAACGAACAACTGATGACCATTATGGTGCAGCGCACAGTCGATGACTATGACATCTTTTCGTACTTTCTGATCGACCCCTTCACGCAGACATACGAACACGTATTGCCCGACGCAGCATCCGCCTTTTATTACGCTGACGGCGAGTCGTTTGTCGAGCGCAGTGCGTATGCGTTCACTTTCGATGGGCGTTTTTTCTTCACGCTCGGCGGTCAGCTCTTCTACGACTTTGAACAGCAGCAGCCGCTCTACCCAGAGCATTTTCTGTACGGAATTCGATCAACGACTAGTCAACGGCTGCTTTCTCCGGAATACACGTCTTTCGACCTTGAAACACTGGTCGATGACGTGCAGTCAATCTTCATCTATGATTTTGAGGCTGATACCCTCACCCCGTTGACTGAGCTGCGGAATGTTGACCGTGCCATTGCCGTCATCGATAACAGTTGGTCGCCGGATGAGGCATGGTGGGCGTATGCGTTGGTTGACGGGGATGCCGCGCTTTTTCAGCCAGTCTTCCTGCGGCAGCTAGAAGCAGGAAACAGCATTGCCACCTGCTTGGGACTCCCTTCCACAGAGTTTTCCACGCTAGATTTCGCTTGGTCACGCGACAGCCGTTATTTGGCGGTACAAGGTGTTTTAGAAGGCGAAGCAGCCAGCGACTCGTTGGGCGTGTATGTTTATGACACGCAAACCGGTGACATCTACGGGGTGGCTGACGGATCGCCGGACATCATCGGTTGGCTGGCGGCTCCCGCTTCCTAGTCCTCATCAACTTACGCGGATTCGTAAACGGGCGTATAGTACCCATACCGTCCTGAAACAAGCTGTACACACGGTAGGGAGGTTCACCTATGTACCAGCCCCCCGGCTATTCGGGGCAGGAACAAACGCTTGCCCGCGCTCTCAACATCACTGCCGCTGTCCTGTTTGTCCTCGCCATACTTCTGCTCATTTTGCCGACCTTCGCCCCGCCGTTCTGGGTCTCGAATGCGACTGCGGGTTTGTTCTTACAAATGTTTCTTGCATGGTTCTCCGCCGGGGATGTGCGCCGCTTCCGCCCGCTGATCGCGGCGCTGATCGGCGGGTTCGTCATCGGCGCAGTGGCGCAGTTTGCCATGTTGATCAGTGGCACAGCGCCCGCGATCCCGTTGATCCTCGTCGGGCTGGCGTGCCTCGCCGCCGCCCTGATCCTCTTCGGGCTGACGCGGAATGCCCGGTCTGCTCCGGCGACGTGGCTGCCATGGATTCCCGAGTCGCCGCCGACGCGCGCCGAAACATTCGCGCGGATCGTGTTCGGCTTATTCGGCGTGGCGTCGCTCGGCGCGGCGCTCTACTGCATGGCGCTGCCGTTCGCGTCGCCGGGGTCGGCGCTGGTGGTCAACCCGCTGATCCTCGGCGTCAACACGATTAAGCTCGGCGTGTTGGGCTTATGCGCGCTGCCGATTGCGTTTGACGTGCGCCGCTTCACGCAGCACACGCAGATGATCACCGCGCTGATCGTCGGGAATGCCGCCTCGTTCGTCGTGATCGTGCTGCTCATGCTGACCGGCTTGAATCGCTTCGGCGTGCCGACGGTCG
>JACSRG010000855.1 GCA_014879865.1 Anaerolinea sp. | reverse complement strand
TGGTCGTGATGGGCGTGATCACCGGCTTGGCAGTCGGCGTGAAGTACACGGCGGGGAGCATCGCCGTCGCGCTGATCGTGTTCGTGCTCATCCGCGAACCGCGCCGCTTCATTCAGAACGCGGCGATCTTCGGCGCGGCAGCCGCGCTGGTCTTCGGGCTGTGGGCGGTCAAGGGGATCGCGCTCTACGGCAACCCGATTTACCCGTTCGTGTTCAACGGCGTGAACTGGGACGCGGGACGATCCGCCTCATTCAGCTATACGGATCGCGGCTTCTTGGCGACCGGGGATGCGTGGCAGATCCCGATCCTCCCGATCAGCGCGACCGTGTTGGGTCAGGATAACGTCGATACGTATGGGTTTACGGCGGGCGCGTGGCTGCTGACTTCGTTTCTACTGCTGCCGCTCGTGTGGCGTGACCTTGATTCGCGTACGCGGGCACTGGCGAAAGATGGGCTGACGATCTTGCTGCCGCTGATCGCCGTGTGGATGGTCTTAGCGGCATGGTCGATCACCGGGACGCAGACGCGGCTGATGCTCGGTGCGCTGCCTGCCTTCGCCGTGACCGGGGCGCTCGGTTTTGCCGGGTTAGCCAACTTCCCGAAGAAGCCGCTCGACGTGAACTGGATGGTGCGCGCCGCGCTGACGATCACGGTGGCGTTGGGGTTGTTCGACGTGGTGAACACGTTCGTCAAGGATAAGCCCGCGCCGTATCTGCTCGGTCAGATCACGCTCGACGATTACATGTATACCAACACCGGCGCGTATTACGGCGCGCTGCAAAACCTTGCCACGCTGCCGGAAGGCTCGCAGGTGCGGCTGATGTGGGAGCCGCGCAGTTACTACTGCCCGCCGACGATCACCTGCTCCGGCGATGTGCTCTTCGATCACTGGTCGATGCCGCTGCGGAACGGCGCAACGGTCGATGAGGTGTTTGCCGGGTATCGGGCAGCGGGCGACGATTATCTACTGCTGTTCATGACGGGCTACGAGACGTATCTCAGCGTGACGCAGCACGACGAGTACGATCAGCAGTTCGCGGCGGCGATAGAGCAGTCTATGACGCCTGTGTGGACTGACGGGTTGCGTTACACGCTGTACGGATGGTCTACGGCGGACACTCCCAAGCGTGTTCGCTAGGCGTTTGCGCGATGCGGACGAAGTGCAGTTCGGGCTGCGTGAGCATCGCCCAAATGTCGATGGATTCCCCGCTGTACACGGTCAGTTCGTCGTTCTGAAAGCGCAGACAGCCGCTATCTTGATGCAGAATGCTGACGATTTCGTACGTGGAAGTGTTCATGATGCGGACGCCGTACCGTTCAGAGAAGGCAAGCAGATCGCCCGATGAATTGAATGTCATGTACATAACACCGCCGTGTCCATTCTGCGCTTGCGGAATTTCTGCCCATGTCGTGGTGTCCCAAATGCGGATTCCCGGCGAACGGGGCAGCCACGAGTCGCCGACAGCGGCGACGAGACGGGATTCATCCGGGCTGAACAACAGCACGTTGACACCCAGTTCGTCGCCGAGGAAAGCTGCCAGAGAGCCCCCTGTTTCGACATCCCATATGGTAATGTCTCCGCGCCGCATGAAACCGTTGTTCGTGCTGACGGCAAGCCATCTGCCCGATGGACTGAATACGACCACATTGATCGGCACTTCAACGGTGTGTGACCACAGCGGTATGGGTGATGCGTCCGCATAAAATGTCACAGTGCGCTCGATGGCGACGGCGTAGTGCTGACCATCGGGCGACTCGCGGCGCAGAGTGATCTGCGCCTGAACCCCGGAAACTGTCACTAGCAGCGCGATCAGTAAGCCTGCGATTCGATTCTTCATGATTCACCCGCTCAAGAATGAAAATGTGCGAATGCGTTCGAGGGTCGCAGCATCCCACACCGAGGCGTACAGGCGTGGATCGGCGGCCGCGAATAGGCGATCATCGCGCGTGAAATAGAGCGCGGCAATGTCGGCAGGTTGATTTGGATAGCTTTCCAGCATCGCGCCGCTGGCAACATCCCAGATTCGGGTGCGTCCATCCGTTCCGCCTGTCGCCAATCGCCTTCCGTCGGGGTTGAACGCGGCAGAAGTGACTAGGCGATAGGGAAGCGTGAGTGCGAATCGCTCCACACCCGGCATGAGCGACCACAGGCGCACGACGCCCCAATCGTCGAGGGATACCATAAGGTTGGGATCGACTGGGCTGGAAATAAATTCGGTGATCACGCCGCCGAAACTGCCCAAGCCTTCGCCCGTGAGGCTGGCTGTTCCGGTTGCGTACAGTGGACAACGCGTGATGCGTGTCCCCGTTCGCAGCTGAGAATTCCCCCAGCACGCGATGACTTGCGTTGCATCGGCATTGAACGTCATGCCGCCGCTGGAATTGTTGGAGGTCAACGAAATGGAAAAGCGCGGCTGTTCGCTGCGATACGCCCAATACCAGATGCCTGTGCCGAGCGGGACTTGCTCCTGAAGGATGGGTTTCCCGTTGATGAAGGCGGCGTGATCGAAATACTGGAACGCAAGGATGTCTGTTCCCGGAAAGAACTTGATCACTTGAACGTCCCCCCACCATTCGTAATCCCACCGGTTGATCAGGTCGCCGCTGCTCGCATCCCAGAT
>JACSRG010000412.1 GCA_014879865.1 Anaerolinea sp. | reverse complement strand
GGATCGGGCGGCATGTTCGTCCAGTCGGAGAAGTTCATCAACGCACACGGCGGCAGACGAGACGATCTCTCGGTCTTTGGGCAGGAGAGCAACCCGACGACATGGCGTTTGTGCAAGATGAACCTCGCTATCCGGGGGATCGACGCCAATTTGGGCAAGTATGCCGCCGACACCTTCCACAGCAATTTGCATCCTGACCTACGCGCCGATTTCGTACTCGCCAATCCGCCCTTCAACATGAGCGATTGGGGCGGCGCGCTACTGGCAGAAGATAACCGCTGGCAGTACGGCATCCCGCCGAACGGGAACGCCAACTATGCGTGGGTGCAGCACATGCTCTACCACCTGAGCAACCGGGGACGCGCCGGGTTCGTCCTTTCCAACGGCTCGATGTCCACCAACACGAGCAGTGAAGGCGACATCCGCCGCGCCATCATCGACGCCGACCTCGTGGACTGCATGGTCGCGCTGCCGCCGCAATTGTTCACCAACACGCAGATTCCCGCCTGCCTGTGGTTCATCAACCGGAACAAGCCTGCGCACCGCCGCCAGCAGACGCTCTTCATCGATGCCCGCAACATGGGCTACTTGGTGAACCGGACACTGCGCGAATTGAGCGACGACGAGATCGCGCGGGTTGCGGCAACCTACCATAACTGGCGGACAGGGGAGGGCGCTTACGCCGACGTGCCGGGCTTCTGCAAGAGCGCGACGACGGACGAGATCGCCGGGCATGGCTACGTGTTGACGCCCGGACGCTATGTGGGAGCAGCGGATATGGAAGGCGACGGCGAACCCTTCGAGGAGAAACTGGCGCGGCTGACGGCAACACTCAACGAACAGTTCGCGGAGTCTGCGCGGTTGGAACAGGTGATCCGCGAGAACTTGGCGAGGCTCGGGTACAGCGAATAGCGGCAAACTAACACTGACGAGAGCTTCTTGCTTAGAGAGATGATCGAGAACATGGCAGATAGAACAGAGTCAAGAACGGGCGGTAGGCCCGCAACTAACGGCGTTATCCCCGGCGATTTTGCTTTGTCTGTCGGAAAACCAACTAGGGAAGCCCCAACAGGTTGGAATTGGACTTTGCTAACAGATGTCGCACGTCTGGAGAGCGGTCATACACCTAGTCGCAGGCATCCTGAATATTGGGGCGGTGATGTACCTTGGATCGGAATAAAGGATGCGACGGACAATCATGGTCGCACAATTTATGACACCTACCAACATACAAACCAGCTTGGAATCGAAAATTCGTCTGCTCGTATTTTACCCACACATACCGTCTGTCTTTCGCGTACCGCGTCGGTAGGGTATGTAATTGTGATGGGTAAGCCCATGGCGACGAGTCAAGATTTCGTCAACTGGGTATGTTCTGATGCGCTGGATTACCGCTTCCTAAAGTATGTTTTACTCGCTGAGAAGGACAGCTTTCTACGATTTGCAAGCGGTACAACTCATCAAACCATCTACTATCCCGAAGTGAAAGCTTTTCACATTTGCTTACCGCCAAAAGCGGAACAAAAGGTTATAGCTGATATCCTCACTTCACTGGACGACAAGATCGAACTCAACCGCCGCATGAATGCGACACTTGAAGCGACGGCGCGGACGATCTTCCAGTCATGGTTTGTGGACTACGACCCCGTCCACGCCAGAGCACGCGGTGAGCAGCCCCTCGGCATGGACGAGGAGATCGCCGCGCTGTTCCCCGACTCATTCGAGGACAGCGAACTCGGCATGATCCCGGCGGGGTGGCGAGTAGTACCTCTTGATCAGATCGCCGATTTTCGAAACGGTCTAGCGTTACAGAAATTTCCGCCTGAAGGTGACGAGTATTTACCTGTCATCAAGATCAGGGAGTTGCGTCAAGGTTACTCAGACGAAAACAGTGATAAAGCGAGTCCGAATATCAAAGAGACGTATATCCTTCACGACGGGGATGTTGTATTCTCGTGGTCAGGCAGCTTGATGATCGACGTATGGTGCGGAGGTAAGGGGGCGCTGAATCAACATTTGTTCAAGGTCACCTCTGTCCAATACCCGAAATGGTTTTACCTCTACTGGTCAAAATATCACCTCGATTCATTTATTGACATTGCCGCTGATAAAGCAACAACAATGGGTCACATTCAACGCCACCACCTAACTTCCGCCTTGACTGTTGTACCACCAGACGAGGTTCTATCACGCCTTAGCAGATTTGTTGAACCACTTGTCGATCAGATGATCCAACTACGTATTGAGTCTCGCAAACTTGCAGAGCTCAGAGATACGTTACTCCCCTTGCTGATGAACGGGGAACTTACTCTTTAGTTCTCTTAACACGAAATCAGAGAGACTCTTATGGTGCTCACCAGTTCGGAATGGAAAGATTTAGTTCAAAACGTTGTAGATCGCGATGTTGTCCCTGTTTTGGGTGCTGGTGCTTGCTATGGCATCATAAAACTCGGTAAAGATATTGCAGCGGACTGGCTTAGAAATGGGGCTGAATATTTGGGTGCGGACCTAGCCTTACAACTCCCATATGTCGCTCAGTATCACAGGGTAAAGCGACAGGACGCGATAACTATTAAGCGTGAATTTATCCGGGACTATATCAAGAATGGCTCGGCAACAGTCGACGACACGAGATTGCTGGAAGAGCCACATGGTCGCCTTGCATCCATGCCGTTCCGGCTAATTATCACAACAAACTACGACGATTTGATGACAAGGGCATTCAAAGCTGTAGGTAAGAAACCCTATACTTTGACATGTGCGTGGAATGTAGATGACCCGCTAGAAAAGTTGGCAATAATAGAGGAGCAGAGTGCAATTGATCCGTCCGAGGATGAACCTGTAATCTTCCATTTGCACGGACACAGTGATGATCCACGGTCACTTGTACTGCTTGAAGAAGATTACGAGCTGTTCCTGACGAAAATAACTCCTTCGAGAGATGGAGAAGCTGCCACTGAAACTATCCTTCCACACTATGTTCAAAGTGCACTCGCAAATAGCTCATTACTGTTCGTCGGCTATAGTCTAGCAGACATGACATTTCGGAGTGTTTTTCGCGGAATCCTAAATCGAGTCAATCGAAACAATACTAGGCGGAGTGTAACTGTTCAGTACACCAATAACCTCCCCGTAAAACAATCAAGGTACAGCAGGGAGTATTATGATCATTTAGGAATCAACTTCGTGAATCAACCTGCTAAAGAATTTACTAAAGAACTTTTGAAGCGATACAAAAAGGCAAATGGGCGTGGAAAATCCTAATCTTGAAATCCCTTATCCAGGTCCCATCTCATTTTCGGAGTCGCAACGGAATTTGTTCTTTGGGCGTGAGATCGCGATTAGAAAGCTGGTCTCGTTCATCCGCTCTCAGTCTGTCATCGTACTTTATGGCAAATCCGGAACAGGGAAAACATCGCTCCTAAATGCAGGTGTGATCCCGGCCCTCAAACGCGTCTCCAAACCCTCAGCAGAGATACTGGGACCAGTCAGATTTGTCAGAAAGTTACCTACACTAGACTACGTTACTTCTGTACTACAACAGTTGAACGCCAGTTCGGAGCAATCAACTTCGGGTATTAAGCTAATTGATTGGTTCAATGCTGTAGAGGAAGCCGATCCTAGATCAACCCAAATACATAAAGTTCTGATTTTCGATCAGTTCGAGGAATTTTTCACAACCTTCCCTGAAGGGTGGGAAGCCCGAGAGGCTTTCTTTGATCAATTGGATGAGGTGCTCACTCAACATCGAAATGTACGTGTACTTCTGGTTATCAGAGAAGATTTTCTTGGGGATTTGTTTAGATACTCAAGTCGGTTGTCGACAGGGATCAGTATCCGTTTCCAACTACTGATGCTCAAGGTTAATGAAGCACGTGATGCTATCGCGAAACCCGCAAATGAATTCCAAAAGGAATTCGAGCCAGAAGCCATCGACAAAATCATAGATGAATTACGTCTTGAACAGAGATACCGTGACGACAAGTTATCAAACGAGGTCATTAGAACCGAATTTGTATCACCGCTACTTCTACAACTCGTTTGCACCGATCTATGGACGCAACTGGTAGAGCAAAAGAATAAAATCACTAAAGAAGACGTAGAACAACGGATTGATGTTAATTCTACGGTCGTGGATTTTTACGCAAGGATGGTTGCTTCAGTAGCGGCTGAACGACAACAAAACATATCCGACCTCTATCAGTGGTTTGAAGATGAACTTATATCTGGTGAAAAACGTGTGCCTGCCTTCGTACGTGATAGTCGTGTTGGCACAATGGATCGCGAAGTTGCCAATGCCTTCGACTTGTTACACCTGATTCGGCGAGAAGTAAGTGCTGATGGTGTGGAATATTATGAGCTTGCACATGATCGGTTTGTATCGGCGATACGCCAAGCTAAGAGTAGGGGCACGTCCGGTGACGATAGTATTACCTCAGAGAAGACCAATATTCCCAACCTTGTTCTAGAGGGGGATATTGATGAGATAAGTGATGAATATAGAACACCTGACGAGCAAATCTCTGCAAAAAGAATCTGGTCCAAATTAGCCAAGTTGATAAGCCGTGGTAGGCTAACGACTGCAAGCGCCATAGTAATCTCAAGTAAAGCTCTAGATACTATCCTTCGATCACTTGACGACTTCGAGGATAAAAGCGCGAACCTACTAAATTATGAGTGGTTAAGGGGAACCCAACAAGAAAAACCTCTTGCTGAAGACGAATGGTTCGACGTTAGAGATAGCATCCTCTACGGCATAACGGAATATTCTGTGTCTTCGGTTCAAGATGTTTTCTTATGGCTATTGAATGAGGCTGCTAGTTCCCGACCACAGTCTTTCAATGACATCTTTACGCCGTTTACGGTAGGACAACTCATGATGGGAGTACTTTCTCCCAACTATGGTCATGTGTATGATCCGTTCTGTCACTCAGGCGAACTTTTTGGCTACTATCATCGGGAAATACCCCCATTGAAGGATGGTTATCCTGTTAACTATGCTTTAGCCGTAGACCGATATGCAGAGTCACAGACGGTAACTCAAGCGGTGCTTCAGTTTATCCGTCTAAGACATGATGTTCTGACGGGTGATGCTTTGCGGGGAAAACTCAATAGGTCAGGGCAGTTCGATTACGTCTTCAGCAATCCTCCCTTCAACGATAAAAACGTAGATTGGTGGGGTATACCTGAGCAACTAAAACCCTTCGGTGATTCAACTAATAGCAATATGGCGTGGGTACAGCACATCTATGCTTCTCTTAAGCCTCAGGGGCGTGCAGCCTTTTTCATGGCATCGAGCCTTGCAAAAAGCAATGACCGAACACTTAGACTTCTACTTGAAAGCGGATCGATTGAAGCCGTATTTGATTTAGGTCAAGATCGCTTCTATCGCGGTGTGGCGGTACATCTTTGGTTACTTAACCGGCGAACGAGACCACCACAATCGGCAGTGATGTTTGTCGATATGACCGAGCTTGGCATTCAAAGACGCCCGAGGCTTTTTACAAACGAGCATATCGACAAAGCTGTGAACTTGATGGCAAGATTTCGTAGTCTGCTTGATATGGAAGATTATGACACCCTGTCACAGCTTGATGAACCCGGGTTCTGTAAAGTGAAGCGGCTGACTGAATTGCTCCAAGGCGAGGTCTTGGATCTCGCTCCGAGATCACACGTAACTGTTATCCCTCGAGTTCAGCCAAAACGTGACCTTCGCGAGCTCATCCAAGAGTATGAAGCCCTCCAAGCTCAGGCAAAACAGCTCGATACTCAAATAACTGACGCACTATCAAGAATCAAAAGGCGTCTAAGCTGATCGAACCCGGCGTTAGTGTTGAGGGTGTCATGCACAACTTTTGTGAAAGTACAGTGGAACTGGCGACTCTCGATTGGTTGCAGATTTTAGGCTATACGACTCGTTTTGGTGGCGACATCGCCCCCGGTGAACCCGCCGCCGAACGCGCCGATTACCGCGAGGTTGTGCTGCTAGAGCCGTTACGCTCGGCGCTGGCGAAGATCAACAAGCATATCCCCGCTTCTGTCCGCGCAGGCGCGCTCGACGAGGCGATCCGCAAGGCGACGCGCACGGAGAGCCAGAACCCCATCGCCAACAATCACGCCTTTCACCGCCTGCTCACCGAAGGCGTCGATGTATCCTACCGCCTCGGCGGGCAGATCAAGCATGACAAGGTGTGGTTGGTCGATTTCGAGCAGCCCGCCGCGAATGACTGGTTGGCAGTCAACCAGTTCACGATCACCGATGTAAACCTCACCTCGCGCGCCAAGACCAACCGCCGCCCCGATGTGATCTTGTTCGTCAACGGCTTGCCGCTGGTCGTGATCGAACTCAAGAATGCTGCCGACGAACACGCGACCGTCAGGAACGCCTTCAATCAGTTACAGACCTACAAAGACGACATCCCATCGCTGTTTACCTACAACGCACTGCTGGTCATCTCCGATGGGCTGGATGCGCGGCTTGGCACGCTCACGGCAGGGTGGGAGTGGTTCAAACCTTGGCGCACGGTGGACGGTGAGACGGTCGATCCGCCGGGGCAGACGCAGTTGGAGACGCTCATCAAGGGCGTGTTCGAGCCGGCGCGCTTCCTCGACCTGATCCGCAACTTCCTCGCCTTCGAGGTGGACGGCGCGACCATCACCAAGAAGATCGCAGCCTATCACCAGTTCCACGCGGTCAATCGCGCGGTCGCCAAAACGCTTGATGCCACCCGCGTCGAAGGGGATCGGCGCGTCGGGGTGGTCTGGCACACGCAGGGGAGCGGGAAAAGCCTCTCGATGCTGTTCTACGCGGGCAAGATCATCGCGCATCCTGCCATGCAGAACCCGACGATTGTCATGCTGACGGATCGCAACGACTTGGACGATCAACTGTTCGGGACGTTCGCGGCAGGGCAAGAACTGCTGCGGCAAACGCCCGTGCAGGCGGAAGACCGGGCGCATCTGCGCGAACTGCTGGCGGTAGCGTCGGGTGGAGTAGTCTTTACAACGATTCAGAAGTTCCTGCCGGAAGGTCAGCGCGACCAGTTCCCGCTGCTGTCCGAGCGCCGCAACGTCGTGTTCATCGCCGATGAAGCCCATCGCAGCCAATACGGGCTGGAAGCGCGGGTGGTCAAGAGCGGCGAGGAAGCGTACATCGGCTACGGCTTCGCCAAGTACGTCCGCGACGCGCTGCCCAATGCCTCGTTCATCGGCTTCACCGGGACACCTATCGAGACAACCGACGCCGACACGCGCAAAGTCTTCGGCGATTACATCGACATCTACGACATCCAGCGGGCGATCACCGATGGCGCGACCGTGCCGATCTACTACGAGGGACGGTTGGCAAAACTGCGCCTGAAAGACGATCAGCGCCCGAAGATCGACCCGACCTTCGAGGAAATCACCGAAGGCGAAGAGACGGAAGTCAAAGACAAGCTGATGAGCAAGTGGTCGCAGTTAGAGGCGATGGTCGGCGCGTCCGAGCGACTGGATCAGATTGCAGCAGACATCGTGACGCACTTCGAGGGGCGGTTGGCGACGCTGGACGGCAAAGGGATGATCGTCTGCATGAGCCGCCGCATCTGCGTCGAGCTGTACGACGCCATCATCCGGCTGCGTCCGGAGTGGCACAGCGGCACCGACGATGCGGGCGCGCTCAAGGTGGTCATGACAGGCAGCGCCGACGATCCGGCAGAGTATCAACCGCACAGCCGCAATAAGCCGCGCCGCAAAGCCCTCGCCGAACGCTTCAAAGACCCGGCTGATTCGCTCAAGCTGGTCATCGTCCGTGATATGTGGCTCACCGGCTTCGATGCGCCGCCACTGCACACCATGTACGTCGATAAGCCGATGCGCGGTCACGGGCTGATGCAGGCGATTGCGCGGGTGAATCGCGTGTACAAAGACAAGCCGGGCGGCTTGATCGTCGATTACCTCGGCATCGCGCCCGATCTCCAAGCGGCGGTTGCGACCTATACCGCCAGTGGCAGCGGCAGCCCGACCAAGCCGTTCGACGAGGCGATCAGTGTGATGTTGGATCAGTTCAGCATCACGAAGGCGATGTTTCACGGCTTCAACTATGACCGTTTCTTCAACGGAACGCCCGCGCAGCGCCTCGCCGTCATCCCGGCGGGGATGGAGCATATCCTCACGCTGCTCAATGGCAAGAAGCGTTATCTCGATGCAGTCACCCGGCTCTCGAAAGCCTTTGCGCTCGCCATGCCCGATGGGGCGGCGCTGGACATTCGCGATGAGGTCGCCTTCTTTCAAGCCGTGCGCTCGGCGTTCGTCAAGCTGACGGTGGTCGAGGGGCGTTCGCAGGAAGACCTCGATAACGCCGTCAAGCAGTTGGTATCCGAGGCGGTCGCCGCGCCAGAGGTGATCAGCATCTTCGAGGCGGCGGGGTTGCAAGCGCCGAATATCTCGATCCTGTCCGATCAGTTTCTCCACAAGGTGCAGGAACTCCCGCAAAAGAACCTCGCGCTGGAACTGCTGCGGAAGCTGCTCAGCGACGAGATCAAGGCGCGGTCGCGGCAGAATGTGGTGAAAGCGCGGTCATTCGCCGCCCTGCTCGAAGATGCCATTCGCCGTTACCAGAACCAAGCTGTCGATACGGCAGAGGTCATCAGCGAACTCATCGAGATCGCGCGCGAAGTTCGCAAAGCCAGCGAACAGGGCGAGCAGCTCGGCTTGTCGCCGGAAGAACTTGCTTTCTACGACGCGCTGGCAGCGAATCAGAGTGCCGTTGATGTGCTGGGAGATCGCAACCTTGCCATCATTGCGCACGAACTGGTTAAGACGGTCCGCGACAGCGTGAGCATCGACTGGACGGTCAAGCAGAGCGCGCGGGCGAAAATTCGCGTGCTGGTTAAGCGCATTTTGAAGAAGTACGGCTATCCGCCTGACCTCCAAGAGGCAGCGACCACGACGGTTCTGGAACAAGCGGAATTGTTCGCCAGCGAATGGGCAGGGTAGGGTACTGTTTAACTGGAAAATCCTGTAGTCCAGATAACCGTTATCTAGAGTTCGTCAAATAGAGTGCGCCACACAGTTGGATAGGAACGCAGCATGACACCGGATCATCCCACCACAGACGACAGTCTCTACGTCTTCATCTCGTATGCGCGCCCAAATCAAGGGGTGGCAGAACAGGTCGAAACGTTCCTGAAGATGGCAGGAGTGTGTGTGTTCCGGGACGCAAACATCGCCAGCGCCGATAACTGGGACATGGCGATTGAAAACGCCCTGCGCGACTGTGACCGGATGGTGCTGCTGCTCTCGGCGTCGTCGATGCCGTACCGCAAAGAGGTGTACCGCGAGTGGTTCTACTTCGATCAGGAGAAGAAGCCGATCCATCCGCTGTATATCGAGAAATGTACGCTGCACAGCCGGATGTACGCCTATAACTACATTGACGCTCGCGCCGACTTGAACGCCGCGCTGAGGCGACTGCTTGCCGATCTCAGAAAACCGTTTTCTGCGCCGGGCGCGATGATGGGGGTAGATCGCGTCATGGTGACGGATGCTGCCGAAAGACGGACCGTTCCGGAAGCGTTCGCGGCGCTGCAGGCGGCGATCTGTGAGCCAAAGGGGAGCGTCGCGCTCGCGCCGGAGCAGATCAAGCAGTTGATCGAACATAAGCCCGCTGATGCAACCGAGTACCGCCTTGCACGGGTGGCGGAGTGGTCACAGCCGCGCTATGCGCTGGATAATCGCTTCGTCAACCTGACGCTGCTGGTCGATCAGGGGGAGGACGCACAGGGGCAGCGCTGGATTAATCCCCACGAGAACCGCCGCTTCAACGATTTGCGTGATGTGCTGAAAGAGAAAGTCGATGATCCGGCGTTGGTACTGCTGGGCGCGCCGGGGTCGGGTAAATCGACGCTGCTGCGCCGCCTGCAATGGGACGACGCGGCGGATCACCTGTGCGGTAGGGCAGGCGATGACAAGTTGAGTTTCTTCGTCGCGCTCAACAGCTACCGTGATACGAGCAAGCCGCGCCAGTGGCTCGCCGACGAATGGAAGCGCCGCTATCCCGACCTAGAACCGCTAGACGAGCTGATTAATACGGGGCGGATGCTGTTCCTGCTGGATGCGCTCAACGAGATGCCGCACCGGAACGTCGGCGAATATCACGAGCGGGTCGAATTGTGGCGCGACTTCATTCAAGAGGTGACGCGGACGGGCTGCCGGGCGATCTTCTCGTGCCGCAGCCTCGACTACAGCGCGCCCTTAAGCAGCAAAGACCTACGCGTGCCGCAGATCGTGGTGCAGCCGATGGACGCGGAGCAGGTGCGGCAGTTCCTTGACGTCTATCTCCCCGCGCAGGCGGAGGCGATCTGGGAAGAACTGGACGGGTCGCCGCAGTTCGATCTGTTCCGCACGCCGTACTTCCTCAAGCTGCTGGTTGATCAAGCGGATGGTGGTATACCGAAGGGCAGGGCAAGTCTGTTCACGGGGTTTGTGCGGCAGACATTGACACGCGAAATCAGCGGTGGCAACCGCCTGTTTGAACCGAACGGACTGCTGACCGAGCGCGATCATGGGCGCATCGCACAGGGGAAATGGCGTGACCCGTTCGATTTGCCGGAACGCGGCGCGCTGATCCCGAAGTTGAGCGAACTTGCCTACCAGATGCAGGCGAACCGCAGCGCGACGGCGGGCGGGCAAATCCGGGTGGATTTCGACACGGCGTGCGAGCTGCTCAAGCACGAGCGCGACGAGGACATTCTGCGGGCGGGCGTGGCGCTGAATGTGCTGGACGAGGACACGGCGCGGGAAGAAGTGCTGTTCTTCCACCAGCTCCTGCAAGAGTTCTTTGCCGCGCGCAAATTGGCGGATGAACCGGATATGACGAAAATCCGCGTGGAGTGGCGGGCGGACGCGGTCAAACCGAGCTTGGAGGAAACACTCGCCGGACTCGCCGACAGTGACCCGCTCCCGCCGCTGCCGGGGACCGGATGGGAAGAGACGGCGATCCTCGCGGCGGTGCTGAACGAGAACCCGGACGCCTATCTGCGCGACTTGATGGCGGTCAATCTGCCGCTGGCAGGGCGGGCGGCAGTTGGCGCAGAGGTGAAGATCAGCGCGGAGCTGAAAAGTGACCTACAGCAGGCGTTGATCGCGCGGGCACAGGATAAGAATGCCGATCTGCGGGCGCGCATCGCGGCGGGGGAGGCGTTAGGCACATTAGGCGACCCGCGCTTTGAGCGCAAGACAGGCGCATACGGCGACTACCTGCTGCCGCCGCTGGTGAGCATCGAAGGCGGGGTGTACCCCGTTGGCGACGATGCGAGCGATTATGCCTTCGAGAAGCCCGCGCACACGGTCGAACTCGCGCCGTTCCAGATCGGCGTGTTCCCGGTGACGAACGCGGAATACGCGCTGTTCATCGCAGCGGGCGGCTACGAGGATGAACAGTGGTGGGACACGGAGGCGGCGAAGGCATGGCTGCGTGGGGAAGGCAGCGGTGAGGGCGCAAAACAGGCATGGCGCGACAATAAGAAAACGCTTGAAAGCGTTTCTGAGGACGACATTCGCAGAATGGTCAGTGAAAATCGCATCACCTCCAAACAGGCGGACGATTGGATCACGATTCGTAACTGGACGACAGAACGCTTTGAGCAGCAGTTGGAGGAATGGTATCCATCGGGCAAAGTCTACCGCCAGCCGGAATATTGGGACGATGCACGTTTCAACAGTCCAGCGCAGCCCGTCGTCGGCGTGACGTGGTTCGAGGCGCGAGCATACTGCGCGTGGCTGTCAGCGCAAACGGGGCAACCGTTCCGTCTGCCGACGGAAGTTGAGTTTGAGGCGGCAGCGCGGGGTAAAGGAGGGCGCAAGTTCCCCTATGGCGACACCTTCGACTCCGGGCGCTGCAACACGTTTGAGAGTCATCTGCGCCGTTCCACGCCCGTTGGCATTTTCGACAATGCTACGCCCGAAGGCGCATTCGATTTGTCGGGGAACGTCTATACTTGGATAACGACGGTTTACGATCAAGCACAATTTCCATACCCCTACCAAGCCGAAGATGGGCGGGAGGATTTAGGTAGCACAAACGTTCGCCGGGTGCTGCGCGGGGGTTCGTGGCACGACGGTCAGTACAGCGCGCGCGCCGTCGGTCGCAACTACGACCTTCCGCACGAGCGCGACCAGAACGGCGGTTTTCGGCTGGCTTGTTCGTCCCCCATCTTTTGAATCGCTGATCGCTGATCGCTGATCGGGGCGGTGCTGCGCAGCAGCAAGCGCGTAGCGCCTAGCCCCTTGCTTTTTACCCTGCCGCGCAGCGGCTCAAAATTCACGGGGAGAAGGATTTGACCTGCGGATCGGGTGCGTGTCGAAGAGATGGCGGCGTAAACCCCATGTATCCGCATACCGAACATGGTTAATCCAGCCCTGCACACTGGCGTCGAGTTCGGCAAACGAGAGCTGCCCGCTTTCGTACAGGTCGATGTTCTGCTCCAAGCGCCGCGTGAACTTGACAGCGTTGCGCGCTTTAAGCCTGCGATGCATCGGGAAGACCACAAAGCCCAACCACGGAATGCCGATGCTCACCGGCATCACCTGTGCCGATGACTCGTGGATCGTGAGGCGCATCTCCGCCAACCGCTCGATGATCGCCCGCTTCCAAGCGTATAACTGGCGCGGATCGTCGCTGAACAGCGCGAAATCGTCCACGTAGCGCGCATAGCCCTTGACGCGCAGTGCCCGTTTGACGAAATGATCAAATCCATCCATGTAGACATTCGACCAGAACTGCGAGGTGAGATTGCCGATGGGGAGTCCACGTGGTCGCAGCGCGGCGAGCAAGTCATCTCCGGGGAAGTACACGGGCGTGTATTCGTCGCGCAGCACGCCCGCGCCGCTTGCCAGAATGACTTCCATCAACCACTGCGCGTCGTCTTCCGGCACTTGCCGCCGGAGCGCAGCCAGCAGCACCGCATGATCCAGCGACGGGAAGTGCTGCACCACATCCATACGCAGCACGTAGTCATAGCGGCGAGCGAAGGTCTGCAAGCGGTCGATGGCGCGGTGCGTGCCTTTACCGACCCGGTTGGCGTAGCTGTCGAAGATAAAGCGGCGCTCGAAACGTGGTTCGATGAGGTTGCACAGCGCGTGATGAACCACCCGATCCCGAAAGGGTGCGGCGCTGATTTTGCGGCGCTTGGGTTCGTGGATGGTGAAGTGGGTATAAGCGCCGGGTTGATACATGCGTGAGCGCAGCCCGTTTTGCAGGTCGATCAAGCGATCTGCCACCGTTCGATCAAATTCGGCGGCTGCTGCCGTCCCGCGTTTGCCTTTCGCCGCCTTGCGGTATGCTTCCAGCAAATTCGACCACGAACACATTTGCTCAAGGAAGCTGCCCATGTCCGCTGATCTCATCATTTTTACGCGCACGTTTGATTTGCTCGATTGGTTGCTGCCCAAAGCAGAGCGGTTTCCCAAACTCTATCGTTCGACGGTCACGCAGCGCTTGATGGATGCGGCACTCGACTTTCAAGAGGCATTGTTTGACGCTCACCAGCAGGGCGGCACGACCCGGCAGAAGCATCTGCGGACGGCGAATGCCGCGCTGGATAAGGTGCGCCTGTATTTGCGACTGGCGCATCGCTGGCAGTGGCTGAATGATGGGCAGTACGAGCATGTCAGCCGTATGGTTGCCGACCTCGGCAAGCTGCTCGGCGGGTGGATCAAACAGGCGGCTCAGGGATAAACCGGGGAGCCGCCTCGCTTGTGTATGTGCCCGACCCGGAGGTGCGGACGGGACACGCCTGCGCCATCTCGATCCCTTCCGCCGCGTCCCGCAAGCCATAGCCGGCGGGTAGGTGTGGAAGGGGCATCCCTGCCGCAGCCGCATACCCCTCATGAGAGAAAAATGCTCCCATCTTGAGAAGGTGATCGAGGTGTGGGACGAACAAGCCAGCCGAAAACCGTTGTTCTGGTTGCGTTCGTGCGGATTGTTGTTGTTGCGATAGACGGCGCGCGCGTTGTTCTGATTGTTGTTCCACGAACCCCCGCGCAGCACCCGGTCGTCTACAGGCAGCCCCACCGGCAGATGCCAGCACCCTTGACTGTACTCCCTTCGCCGAATTTTTGCGATTCGCCTTCGGCGAAAGGGAGGATAAAAGCAAAAGCCCGGCGCTACGCGCCTCACAGCGATCAGCGATTCAAAAAGATGGGGGACGAACAAGCCAGCCGAAAACCGAGGTCCTGGTTGCGCGCGAGCGGAAAGCTGTAGTCGCTGCGAAAGACGGCGCGCGCGTTGTTCTGATTGTTGTTCCACGAACCCCCGCGCAGCCCCCGGCCTTCGCTTCCCTCTAAGCCTATCCGTTCGGGGTTGTAATATTCATTCAAGCACCATTCCCACACATTCCCACTTAAATCGTGGATGCCTTCCACCGACGCGCCGTTCGGGAAA
>JACSRG010000889.1 GCA_014879865.1 Anaerolinea sp. | reverse complement strand
AAAAATAATAAAAAGGAAAAATGATGGGTATTTACGACGAGAAGCCATGGCTTAAGCATTATGATCCCGGCGTTCGCCCCAGTCTCGAACCGTACCCCGATGTGCCGCTCCAGCACTACTTAATCGAAGGCGCGAAGCAGCGTCCGAACGCCCCCGCGCTGATCACCGACGCGGTGCTGCCCGTGCTCGGACACGTCCCCGCCACGCTCACCTATGGCGAACTCGACGTGCAGTCGGACGCGGTCGCCGTCGCGCTGATCAAAATGGGTTTGAAGAAGGGCGAGACGGTCGCGCTGGTGCTGCCGAACGTCGCCCAGTTCGCCGTGACCTATTACGGCGTGCTGAAAGCGGGTGGGATCGTCGCCGCGACCAACCCGACGTACCCCGCCGACAAAATGGCGTTCCAGATCAACGACTGCGACGCCAAATTCGTCATTACGCTGACCCTGTTCTACTCCCTGATTAAAGAGGTGCAGCCTAAGACGAAGGTCAAGACGGTGATCGTCACCAGTGTCAAGGAATACCTTGCGCCGCTGGCGCGCCTGCTGTTCACGGTGGCGCGGGAGAAGAAAGATGGTCACCGGATCGACGCGCTCGGCGCGGGCGACGTGTGGCTGCAAGAGCTGATCACGCGCTATCGCGGACAAAAACCGAACGTCACCGTGACAGGGAGCGATCTGGCGCTGTTCCAGTACACAGGCGGCACGACCGGGGTGTCGAAGGGCGCGATGGCATGTCACCGGGCGCTCGTGGCGAATACGCTGCAAGCGGTCGCGTGGACGACCGTCACCGAAGGCGATCTGGCGGGAAAAGACCGCTCCGAGTTCGTATTCTTGGGCGCGCTGCCCCTGTTCCACGTCTTCGGCTTGTTGATCATGCTCTCGCAGGCGCTCTCGACGGGCGCGCGCATCGTGTTGATCCCGAATGCGCGTGAGATCGACAACGTGGTCGAGATCATCAAGCACTACAAACCGAACGTGTTCTTGGGCGTCCCGGCGCTGTTCAACGCGGTGAATAATCATCCGCGCGTCAAGTCGGGCGAAGTGCGCTTCGAGAGCGTATGGATCGCGCAGAGCGGCGCTGCCCCGCTGCCGCCGACGACCAAGCGTGAATTCGAGGCGGCGGGCGCGAAGCTGCTCTACGAGGGTTACGGCATGAGCGAAATGCCGACTGCGACGCACAACAACCCGATCATCGGCGTGAACAAGGTCGGGTCGGTGGGGATGCCGCTGCCGGACGTGGAATGCAAGATCATCAGCCTCGACGACGGCGTGACCGAAATGCCGCAGGGCGAGATCGGCGAAATCATCATGCGCGGTCCCAATATCATGAGCGGCTACTACAAGATGCCGACCGAAACCGCCAACACCATGCGCGATCACGGCGGCAAAACGTGGATTTACAGCGGCGACATCGGCTTCATGGACGAGGACGGCTACTTCTACATCGTGGATCGCAAGAAGGACATGGCGCTGATCGGCGGGTTCAACGTGTACCCGAACATGGTCGAGAAGGTGATCAAAGAGCATCCCGCCGTGCTAGAAGTCGGGGTCGCGGGCGTGCCGCACGAGGGACGTGTCGGGCAGGAGGCGCTCAAGGCGTGGATTGTGGTCAAAGAGGGGATGTCGGTCACGGCGGAAGACTTGATCAAGCACTGCGAGAAGAGCCTTGCGCCGTATGAAGTGCCGCGCCGCTACGCCTTCATTAAAGAGCTGCCGAAATCGACGGTCGGCAAGACGCTGCGCCGCGAACTCGTGCAGATGGAGATGGCAGAGCGCGAACGTCCGATGATGGACTAGTCGGTTAGCACGAAGGGCGATCTTCCGGTCATACTGCATTATGGGCTGACAAACCAGAGTACAATCAAGGCGTAGTGGATGAGTTAGTTAAGGCAATTTGGATGAGCGCCCTAGAACAAGAAATTATCGAGAAGGTTCACCTGCTGGAACCGGCGGCGAAGCAGCGCGTACTGGAAACGCTAACGCTCGATATTCAATCGGTATTCGACTATGAGGCGTGGTGGGCAGAGGTCGAAGTACTGCAAGCCAGCATACGCGCGCGGTTGGGAGATGGGGAGACGGTCGGCGCGCTGTCGCTGCTAGATGAACTGCGTGAGGAAGAGTCGTGAGTCTCGCCGTCCTTGATTCGGGTATTTTCATTGCCAGTGTGTTTGTCGAAGCCCTCACACCACAGGCTAAAGGGCTGCTTCAGCAGTTGAAGAACGCCAAAACCGTCTTGAACGCACCGGCATTGCTGCGCTATGAATTGATTGCTGTATCGCGAAAAGCCGTTTATCAAGGGCGAGTCACATCTGAACAAGGACGGATCGCGCGGGTCAGCTCCTCACTTATCCGGTGACGCTGCATTTCGACGATGCGCTGCTGAAGCGAGGCTATGTCTTAGCAGAAGAGTTTAATCGCCCGACCGCCTATGATGCACAGTATCTAGCACTCGCGGAACGTCTCGCCTGCGAGTTCTGGACGGCAGACGAGCGCCTCTTCAATGCGGTAACGGCGCGATTTGCGAGTATCCGCTGGTTGGGGAACTGGTCATCCTGAACAGCGCGAACGTCCGCTGATGGACTAGGGCTTCTCGAACAGCGTTTTCAGGGTGAGCGTGAAACCGGGCTTTCGGTTGAAT
>JACSRG010000888.1 GCA_014879865.1 Anaerolinea sp. | reverse complement strand
GGGGCGGGGGTGGGGTCAAAACAGTGACTTTTTAGACACCCTCATGCCTCGTCCGAGTTACGAATTGTGGTCGAAGCGATTACACGCGTCCCTCGGCATGTTCGCGCAAGAACTGCCCGGTGAACGAGTGATCGGCGTGGATCAGTTCGGCGGGCGTACCTTCAAAAATCACGCGCCCGCCCTCGTGCCCCGCGCCGGGACCCATGTCGATCACCCAGTCGGCGCGGGCGATCACGCTCAGGTTATGTTCGATGACGATCACGCTGCTGCCGTTGTCCACCAGCCGATCCAGCAGGCGGATCAGGTTGTCCACATCGTACATATGCAGCCCCGTCGTCGGTTCGTCGAGGATGTAAATCTGGCTGGTGCTGCCGAGCTCCGTCGCCAGCTTGAGCCGTTGGCGCTCCCCGCCGGAGAGTGTCGTCAACGGTTGGCGGAGCGTGAGGTAGCCCAAGCCCACATCGATCAACGCCGTGAGGATCGTCTTGAGCGCTTTGTCTTTGAAGAACTCGCTCGCCTCGACCACTGACATCGACAGCACGTCGCTGATCGACTTGCCGTTCAGCTTGTATTCCAGCACCTCTTCGGTAAACTGCTTGCCGCCGCAGGCTTCGCAGGTGCTAATCACCGGATCGAGGAAGGCGAGATCGGTGTAAATCGCGCCCAAGCCGTTGCATTCGGGACACGCGCCTTTCGAGTTGGCGCTGAACAACGCCGGGCTGACCTTGTTCGCCGTCGCAAACTGCTTGCGGATGATGTCGAGCATCCCGCTGTTGGTGGCGAGGTTCGAGCGCTTCGACCCGCGTGTGAGCGTCTGGTCGATGGCGACGACCGGATAAAGAGTCGGCAGGCAGCCGTTGATCAACGAACTCTTGCCCGATCCCGCGACACCCGTCACCACCGTCAGCACGCCCGCCGGAATATCCACGCTGACATCCTTCAAATTGTGCAAATTGGCGTGTTCGATGCGGAGTGTCCCGGTCGCTTGGCGCGGCGTCTGCTTGATTGGCTGGCGGCTGCGCATGTGCTGTCCGGTCAGCGTGCCGGATTGCAGCAGCCCGTCCAAGTTTCCTTCATACACGACTTCGCCGCCGCTGCGTCCCGCGCCGGGTCCCATGTCCACGACGTGATCGGCGATGGCGATGACTTTCGGCTTGTGCTCCACGACAAGGACGGTATTCCCTTTATCCCGAAGCTGCTGCAAGAGTTCGTTAAGGCGGTGCACATCGTGCGGATGCAGCCCGACGCTCGGTTCGTCAAAGACATAGGTCATGTCGGTCAGGCTTGAACCGAGATGGCGCACCATCTTCACACGCTGCGACTCACCGCCCGACAAAGTCGAGGTCTCGCGGTTCAGGTTCAAATAGCCCAAGCCGATGTAGACAAGGTTGTCGAGCTTGTCCACCAGCGCATGAACGAGCGGGGCGACACTCGGCTCGGTGATCGTGCGGATGAAATCCGCCAGATCGACCACTTCCATCGCGGCGCACTCGGCGATGTTCTTGCCATGCACCATGCTGCTTAACGCCGTCTGGTTCAACCGCGTGCCTCCACAGGTCGGGCACACCGAACGCGTCGCCACCCCTTCGAGCGCCGTACGGATGTGCGGCTGCATCGAATCGATGTCTTTGGTCAAGTACACGCGCTTGAATTTGGGCAGCAAGCCTTCATAGGTCAGGTTCATGGCTTTGCCGCCGACCATGACCTTGATCTTGGTCTCTTCAAGATTCAACAGTTTGTCCAATTCGTCGGGCGAGTAATCGCGCAGCTTCTTATCTGTGTCGAAGAAGCCCGAATCGGCGAAGATGTGCCAGTACCACGAATCGACGTTGAATGTCGGGAAGAGAATCGCGCCTTCGTTGAGCGACTTATCCCGGTCAATCAGCGCGTCGAGGTCGATACTGGAAGCGAAGCCCAAGCCTTCGCAGTCGGGACACATCCCCTGCGGGTCGTTGAACGAGAAGACATACGAGCCGCCGACGAACGGCTGCCCGATTCGCGAGTACAGCAGCCGCAGCAGCGAATAGGTATCGGTGATCGTGCCGACCGTCGAACGCGAGTTGCCGCCGAGCCGCTTCTGATCCACGATGATCGCCGCCGAAAGGTTGTGCAGCGAATCGGCGTCGGGCTGCCCGTAATGCGGCAGGAAACCCTGCACGAAGGTGCTGAATGTGTCGTTGAGCAGGCGCTGTGACTCTGCCGCGATAGTTCCGAAGACCAACGACGACTTGCCTGAACCGGACACGCCGGTAAAGACGGTGATGTGACGCTTAGGGATGTCAACCGAGACGCCTTTCAGGTTGTTCTCGCGTGCGCCCCGCACTTCGATGAAGCCATAGAGGTTGGTATTCGGCAGATGGGTCATGGGTGTTCCTTTCAAGTTGATCCAACTCGAATTGATTACACCATTCATGACCCGATTGGGGCAATTCGTGAACGCCGTTTACACAGTCAGCGCGCGGAAGTTTGAGGTGAAGGTCGCCTGCCCGTTCCGGTCGATCATGTACCCCTCAAAGTCGGGCAGCGACTCGATCAAGTAGATGCCCATGCGCCCCATCGCGAACGCCGCCGTCGCAAATCGATCCGCTTCCAGCACGTCGGGTCCGACGACGGTGATGCTGACGATCTCGTCCAGCGCATCGGCGGTGCTGCGCGG
>JACSRG010000181.1 GCA_014879865.1 Anaerolinea sp. | reverse complement strand
ATCAACGACCCGACGGCGGCAGCGCTCCCCCGTGACTCGGAACTGCCGCCGCTGGTCGAAGGGACGGCGCTCCCCGGCGAATCGCGCCAAGCGATCACCTTGACCTCGCCGGATGGTGCGGTACTGCAAGGCGATCTGTATACGGCGCTCGTGCTGGAACGTCCGCCGGGAGTGCTCATGCTTGCGCCCGACCGCACAGCATGGCTTGATCTGCCGCTGCGCTTGCAGGCACAGGGATTCACCGTGCTGGCGATGGAGTCACGCGGGGGCGGCAACAGCAACTTGGCGACTGGCGATTTCGGCGCGATGCTCGGCGCGTTAAGTGAAGTGGTCGATCCGGGCAGACTCGCCGTGATCGGCGCGGAAGATGGTGCGGATGAAGCGCTCGGCGGGTGCGCGGCGGAACTGCTGTGCGATGCGCTGGTGTTGTTCAGCCCGCTCGAAGCGACCTCCGCCAGCAGCGCGATTTTACGCTACAACCCGCGTCCGCTGTTCATCGCCGCCGGGACAGGCGATCCGGCATTCGGCGTGGCGCAAAGCCTGAACACAGCGGCACGCGGGACAATCCAGTTCGAACAGGTCGAGTCGTCAGGGCGGGGAGCGGCGCTCTTGCAAGCGCAGCCCGCGCTCGCAGACGCGATCATCGCGTGGCTGCGCGCTCAGTTCCCGTAAGATACGGTCAGCGGATCATCCAGCGCGATGGTCACAGGCTGTAAATCCGGTGGACTGGCCGCGCTATAGCGCACGCCGGGAGTCGGGTTGTTGCCCGGTCCGCCGGGGTTATAGAGCGGATCATAGCCGCCCGTCGCTGGCACTTCGAGGAACGTAATGCTATGCATCGCCGCTTCATCGCCGGATAAGATGACGTCGATGTAGTTATCGTGATCTTCGTCGTAGCAGTCGTCGTAAGCGCCGTCCGCCAGCGCCACGCCGAGATCGGCGAGCCCCTCGACGCGAATAGTCCCACCCGCAGCGGCATAATCGACGCCCGTCTCGGTCAGCAGCACGGTGCTTCCGTCCATCGCAAGCGCGTGGATGCGGAAGAAGCGCGCATATTCGGTCGGCAGGACGCCGCGCACACCATCCGGCGAAAAGCCGCCCGATGTGTACATCCGCAGACGGTACTGCGCCGCATCCCCGTAGAGCGCCTGCCCATCGTTGGGCAGCACGCTGTTGAACAACGCGGGACCGCCCTCGCCTTCGGTGGACATACGTGTGAGCTTCGCCCCGACCAGATAGGGACCGCTGACATACGGCGATGAGTCGGATTCGCGCGACAAACCGACCGCGCTGACCGTTCCCGCTCTGCCAACCAGCAGCAGCGGCGTGTTGTCGGCGACAACTTCCACGCGGATCGCGTAGCGGGCGTCGGGTTCGCCGGGAAGCTGACGATTGCCGAAATCGCCGAAGATCACCACGACGCTGCGTTCGTTGTATTCCCAATTCGGGATGATGCCTGCCGCCTGCGGTGTGACGATTTCGCCGGTGTTGAGCGTCACGCGGAAATCGGTGTGATCGACGGTACTCGGCACGACGGGATAGCTAAAGACGACCGGCAGCCCATCAGCAAACGCCGCCTTGTGATCGAAACCGCGTTCGACGGCGCTCGGCAGTGCGGACGAGGTGAGTGCTTCACGTGGGGGTTCTGCCCCCGTCGCACAGGTGATCGCGTTCCACGTGCCGCCCGCCGCGCGGACTTCCGCTTCGCCGCCTTCCACGCCGATGATATTGTCGAAGCCGTAGCCTGCGGACAGGATTTCGGGCTGATCCGACCACAGGTCGGCGTTGACGATCCGATCCTGATGAATGAGGCGGAAGGTCACCGTGGTGTCATCCGAGAAGCGCAGCACGAGCAGTGCCGCGACAATCAGCACGATCCCGGCGGCGATCCCGATGAGCAGTTGGCGACGCGTGATTTTCATACTTCTAACCCTACGTTGATGGCTGATCCCGTAGCTGCTTGCGTAGATCGTCAATCGGGCGGAGATCGCCGCGCGCGTCCACATAGTACCAGTGTTCCCACCCGTTGCACGGCGCGCCGCTGATCAGCTTGCCGATCTGGTGGATCGACCCGCGCCGCTCCCTATATTGGAGCATCCCCTCCCCTTGAATGAAGGCGATCCGGTTCTCATCGCGGTCAAACACGAGCGTCTGCCCGATGCCAAGCAGCCCCGCGTCGATCACCCGCTTGAACGGCACGCGCGGCGCATTGCGTCCTGCGGTATCCGCGCTGACCGGCTGCGCTTGCACCGCGTCGATGCGCGCCTGTGCCACGCGGATATAATCCGCCTCGCGTTCGATGCCGATCCAGCGCCGCCCCAAGCGTTTGGCGACCGCGCCCGTCGTCCCTGTGCCGAAGAACGGGTCAAGCACCACATCACCCGGCTTGGACGACGCGAGGATCACCCGTTCGAGCAGGGCTTCGGGCTTCTGCGTCGAATGCGCTTTGATCCCGTTGACGTGGATGCGTTCGCCGCCGCTGCACACGGGCAAATGCCAATCGCTGCGCATCTGCTTGCCGCCGTTGAGTTCCTTCATCGCGTGATAGTTGAAGGTATAGCGCGCTTTGGCATCCTTCTTGACCCAGATCAGCGTCTCGTGCGCGTTGGTGAAGCGCACACCGCGAAAGTTCGGCATCGGGTTGGACTTCTGCCAGATAATCTCGTTGATGATCCAGTAGCCCAAATCCATGAGGATCGCGCCGACGCGGTGAATGTTGTGATACGTGCCGATCACCCACAGCGTGCCGTTGTCCTTGAGGACGCGGCGGCAGGCAGTCAACCATGCGCGGGTGAAGGCGTCATAGGCGGCGACATCGGCGAATTGATCCCACTCGTCATCGACGGCATCGACTTTGGATAAGTTGGGGCGGTATAGGTCTTGCTGTAGCTGCATGTTGTAGGGCGGGTCGGCAAAGATGAGATCGACGCTTTTTTCGGGGAGCGTCGCCAGCACGTCTATGCAATCACCCGCCATAATCTGATCGAACGGGAGCATCCACAATCCTCAAAATAGGCGTCCACCACACCGGACGCCTATTCATTATACTCAGAGTTTACTTCTAGGGGATTTGGCGGATCAAGCGCTGGTAGATCGCGGGTTCGAGCGGGCGCAGTTCATCCGGCGACGCGGGGAAATTCGGGTCTTCGAGCGCCGCGCGCACGTCCTCAAGGTACAAGCGCGAGTACTCGCTCCCGCGCAGGTAGACCATGCCGAGCGGCAGCAAATAATCCGCGCTGCGAATGTTGGGCGGCAGCCCGTCGATGGCGGCGCTTGCCCACTCCTTCGGCTGGATGAAGAAGCCGTGTACCTCGCCTTCGCCCACCAGCAGATTGACCGGCGCGCTCTTGAAGATCAACACGCGGGTGCCATTCTGCAATTCTTCCCGCCAGCGGTCATGCGTCTCCTTCGTGAACGGGATCGGCATATTCGAGTCCCACTCAGGCGGCACAACCTTGATCGCGTATTGAATCACGACACTTCCCCCCATTCGCGAACCAGCAGGCGGTAATCATCCTCGCGCAGCGGAATCCACTGCTCGTCGAATGTCTCGAAGCCTTCGCCAAGCAGCGCCTTGATCCGGTTAACCGGGATCGGCTGCGTGACCATCTTCGAGCGGATGATGCGCAGGGGGACACGGTAATTCTTGCCAAAACGCCGCACCCCGGTCAGCGGATCGGGCGGGTTGTCGGGCGAGCTCATGAGGTCGAGCGCCTTTTCGGAACGCAAATTCGCGCCAATCGCCGGATTCAGCGCGGAATCGGGCGGGACGGTCTCTGTTTCGACCAGATCGCCGTGAATCTCCGCCTCTCCCACAATCGCATCGACCGGCGCTTGCACGTAGATCAGGGCGCGCGCGCCGTTGACCAGCGTCGAGCGGTGATGCTGCACGGTTTGCTTGTCGAGATCGGCGGTGGTTTGATCCCGCCACGTTGGTTCGACGATGAGAATGCCATACGTCGCCATGACTCGATCTCTCCTCTTGTTATGTGAACTGTAATCTATAGTATACGGGGAAACCGTGCTTCCGTATTGGAAAGTCTCATGAGAAGCAGGTGACGTAACACAAATTTTACAAAGCGGGAAAAGATCGATTACAAATGCGCATAGACTGATGATTGACGGATCGTACTGCTATGAGGGACACATCTGATGTGGTTTAGACGTCTGTTCCGACCCCTCCCCTTCTTCCGGCGTCGGGCTGTGCAGCGGCGGGTGACTCGACGCGTCCTGCGGCGTCGTCTGCGTTAGATAGAAAAACGGCATTGGGATGACCAATGCCGTTTTTCTTTACTGCGGAGAAGGAGGGATTCGAACCCTCGATAGCCTCACAGCTATACTCATTTTCGAGACGAGCCCGTTCAACCACTCCGGCACCTCTCCAGACGCGCATAGTTTACAACAAGGTTTTCGGTTTGAAAATGCCCAAATCGCGGTTGGCTCAAACGCAAGCGCTACCCTCTGAGTGAACGAAAGAACGCGCGAATTTGCTCCCCGGCTTCGTCCGCCAGCAGACCGCCCTGCACTTCGACGCGGTGATTCAGCTTGGGGTGGCGCAGCACATCCATGATGCTGCCCGCCGCGCCCGCCTTCGGATCGACCGCTGCATAGACCAAGCGCGGCAGCCGCGCGAGGATCATCGCCCCCGCGCACATGGTACACGGTTCAAGCGTGCAGTAGAGCGTCACGCCGTCTAACCGCCAGTGATTGAGCGCCCGCGCCGCCGCTTGAATCGCGAGGATTTCCGCGTGGGCAGTCGGGTCGTGATCGGCTTCGCGGCGGTTGTACCCGCGCCCGATCACCTCGCCGTTGTACACCGCGACCGCGCCAATAGGCACATCGCCCGTTTCGAGCGCCTTTTCCGCTTCGGCAAGCGCGACCCGCATCCAATCAATATCGTTCATGATCTAGAACAACGAGAGCTGCGTGAATCCGTTCGGGTCGGGCGGCGGATCGTCTTCGGGCGGTGCGTCCTCCGGCGTTGGTACGTCATCGGCTTCCTTGACGAGCGGCTCAAAGGAAGCATCGACTACTGGCGGGACTTCAGCGACCGCCACCGAAACGGCGACGGCAACCGGCGGCGATTTCGCCTCCGGCTGCTGGGCAGCCGCCTGCACGATCTCGGCATCCGGCACGAAATCGGGCGACACATCATCGACGTGCATGGTCGCCAGCACATACCATGCCTTGAGATCATCCGCCGAAAAACCGCACTCGTACAGCACCGTGCGCAGCGTCTTTTCGGTGCGCGTGTCGTTCTCGCGGATGACGTGCGTATAATGCGCTTTCAGGCAGTCGCGCCAGTCGTCCGAAAAAGGACTCTTTCCCGGCATCGCTTACGTAGCCTCCTAAACCTCCACCGACGAATGCAGCGCCGGGACTTCGACGGTCATCATCTCGAAGCGTTCGCGCATCGTCTGCGCCAGCGCCAGCGCGACCGGCTCTTCCCCGTGCACCAGATACGTCTGGCGCGGCTTCTTGTGCATCGCCTCGACCCAGTGGAGCAGATCATCGCGATCCGCGTGACCGCTGAACCCCTCGATCACCTCGACGTTGGCGTTGTTGTCGTACTGCTCGCCGAAGATCGAGACGGTCTTGGCGCGTTCGACGATCCGCCGACCGAGCGTGTTCTCCGCTTGGAAGCCGACGACCAGCACCGTCGTGCGCGGGTCTTCGATCCGGTTCTTCAGGTGATGCAGAATGCGCCCGGCTTCCATCATACCACTGGCGGCGATGATGATCGCCGGTTCGCGCAAAAAGTTGAGCTTCTTACTTTCGCTGGACGCGCGGGTATAGGTGAGCATGTCGAAGCCGAACGGGTCGATGCGTCCGCGCCCGCCCGTCTCCATAAAGGCGCGAATTTCGTCGTCGTAACATTCAGGATGCAGGCGGAACGCGCTGGTGACATCAATCGCCAGCGGGCTGTCCACATAGACGGGAATATCGGGGATGTCATTGTTGATCGCCAACTGATGCAGCGTGTAGACCAACTGCTGTGTGCGCCCGACGGCGAACGCCGGGATCAAGACCACGCCGCCGCGCTTGTACGTCTGCGTGATGATCTGCTCCATGCGCTTGGTATCGTCGGCGTAGGGCGGATGCAGTTTATCGCCGTAGGTGCTTTCCATGATGAGCACATCCGCCGAATCGCACAGCTCCGGGTCGCGGATGATCGGAATGCCCGCGCGCCCCAAGTCGCCACTGAAGACCAAGCGCACATCGCGCCCGGTCTCCCGATCTTCGATGTCGAGGATCACGAACGCGCTGCCGAGCATATGCCCCGCGTCCTTGAACGTCAGCGTGACGCCCGGCATGATCTGGCGCGGACGATCATAGCCCTGTGTGATGAAGTATTCGAGGCTCTTGGCGGCGTCCGCCTGCGTGTAGATCGGCTCGACGGGCGGTTCACCGCGCTTGAGATGGCGCTTGTTGACATATTCCACGTCGCGTTCCTGAATACTGCCGCTGTCCAGCAGCATCGACGCGCACAAGTCACGGGTGGCATATGTGCTGATGATATCGCCGCGAAACCCTGACTTAACCAGATTCGGGACGTTGCCGGAATGATCGATGTGGGCGTGCGAGAGGATCATCACGTCGATGGAACGCGCGTCGAAGGGCAGCTTGAGATTCGCCTCGCGCGATTCAACCCGTTTGCCCTGCACCATGCCGCAGTCCAGCAAAATTCGCTTGTCGTTGACCTCGATCAAGTGCTTTGAACCCGTCACGGTGCGCGCTGCGCCGTGAAATGTGATCTTCATCGCTAGACCTCGATTTCTGTACCCGCAGACTCGATGTTGCGTCCTGCCCGCGCCAGCAAATCCATCCCCACTTGCACAAGGCAAACTGCGGCAACCAGTACCATCAACACGATGGCATCTACGCCGCTGCCGAATAAGCCTAACGCGAGGATGACGACCGCGCCAATGATCCGCACCGGGAATTCGATGTGACCGGGGCGCTCGCCGGGGTTCTTGACCGTGTGCCGTTCGATGATCGCCGTCGCGACCAGCGCGAGCGCGACCGATCCGGTGACGAGCAGCCGGTACTTGTCGGGGATCGACGACGTGTCTTCAAGGTGGATCAGCTTGTAAATGCCGACCGCCAGCGCCACCAGCGCCAGTTGCAGCGGGAGATGGGTGTAAATCCAGCGCGTGCCGCCCGTCGCCCAATCGACCGCGCGATCCGCCACGTTCTCGAAGTAGACCCACCACAGCAGCCCGACCAAGCCCAAGCCGAGCGCGCCGAGGATAACGTGCGAGACGATCAGGTGTTCTTCGCCCGCGAAACCGCCGATCACCTTGATGAACGATTCCCCGAACACGATGATCGTGAACAAGCCGAGGCGTTCCGGCAGGTGATGCGGACTCGGCGGAAGCTGACGCTGCAAGCGGCGTGACTGCGGCGAGAGCGGCGTCAAAAAGTCGATGCCCAAGCCGACGCCCCACACGAAGAAGCGGAACGGCGGCGGCACAAACGCCGAGATTGCCCACACAATCGCTGCCAGCGCGAACCCGACGGCATAGCGCCGTGCCAGCGCCCGCGCTTCGGGGACGTACCGCGCCGCGCGCAAATACATCAGCACGAGCAGGAAGCGCGCCGCCGCATATGCCAGCGCGAAGCCGATGGCGGTTTCGCCCAAGCCATCGTACACGCTGATCGCCAGCGCGGAGACGACAAAAATCTGACCGAAGATCAGCAGGCGGTGCGGCGGATCATCCGCGTCGAAGCGGTTGGCGTAGAACGTCGTCCCCATCCACACCCACCAGATCGGGACGAACAGCAGCACGAAGGCGATGAAGCCGTCGAGCGAGACATCTTCGCTCAGCTTGTTGCCAAGTTGGACGACCGTCGCCACATAGACGAGGTCGTAGAACAGTTCCAGCCAGCCGACCTTGCGGTGCGAAGTCGCGGTTTGCAGACGCGGCGCGCGGCTGAACGGAATCGCGTGGTCGGGGGAATGCGTGGTTGCCGAATGAGCCATGTATCCTCCAAATGATGATTGATTTGCGTCCACTAATTACAGGGCATGGGCGTGTTTACAAAGCCCCTCACCATATTACCCCACCCCCGACCACTCCCCGAATTCGGGGGAAGGTTGGGAAGGGGGTAAGTAATGACTTTATACACCCTCATGCCACGTCCAATTTACTGTATTTCTCGATACTTTGCTTTCTCACGCCGACGACGGGAACTTTTGAATCACTTCGAGAATCTCCGCGCCGTAGGTGGCGACCCGCCATGCGCTCATGCCGGGGACTCTGCCCATCGCATCGAGCGTTTTCGGCGCGTGTTCCGCCAGCGACCAGAGCGCATCCTTCGAGATGATTACATCCGACTCGACGCCGCGCTGCAAGGCGCGATTCTTGCGCCACTCGCGCAGCGCCGTATACAAATCGACGACGCGCGGATCGGGCGCGGGGTCAGGCGCGGGCGGCTGCGGGATTTTCGCGGTCTTGCCCCGATCAACCGCTTCGAGAATCGCCCGCCCGTAATTGCGGATGATGCTCCCGCCCAAGCCGCTGAAGCCCTCGATGTCGGACATTTTGACCGGCGCGGCGACTGCCAGCGCGTGCAGGGTCTTATCCGCCGCGATCTTGAACGGCGGCACATCTTTGTTCTGCGCCGATTCTTCGCGCCACAGGTAGAGTTCGCGCAGAATCGCCGTTTGCCGCCGCGTGAGCTGGTTGGGCAGCGCGATCTTCCAGTAGCCCTCCGGGTCGAACTCGATCCGGCGCGCGGCAGGTATGGCAGCGGCATCGCGGAAGGCTTCGGCGGCTTCGTCCCACCGGCTGAGCCGCGCCAGTTCATCGACAAAGTGATCACGCAGCGCGGGCAGGAAATGCGTATCCATCTGCGCATAGAGCAGGCTGCCCTGCGGAATCGGGCGCGCGCCCCAGTTATCGCGCTGGTGGCTCTTATCCACCTCGACATCGAACAATTCCCCGATCAACGCGCCCAAGCCCACCTGCTTATAGCCGCAGATGCGGGCAGCGATCATCGTGTCGAACAGGTTGGCGAAGGTGAAGCCGTAATCGCGCTTGAGGCACATCAGGTCATATTCGGCGGCGTGGAACACCTTCTCGATGCCCGGATCGGCGAACAGCGGCGCGAGCGGCTGCATATCGGGAATACGGAGCGGATCGACGATGTAATCATGTTTTCGCGTGGATACCTGAATCAGGCACACGCGCTCGCGGTAGGCGTACAGGCTGTTCGACTCGGTATCGAAGGCGATCAACCTTTCGGTCGCCCAGCGGTCGGCAAAATAGCGCAGCTTGTCGGTTGTCTCGACCAGTACAGGGATCGGCAGGGGGCGGTGTTTGGACATTCCTAACGACTTTCAACCAGTGAAACGATTACAACCACCGCCGTCTCCTGAAATACACGACCATCGCGATCACCAGCGCGATCATGATCACCGTGAGCGCGCCGAACGCAGACGGATGGTCTTGAAACGGCAGTAGGATATTCATACCGTAGATGCTCGAAATCAACGTGAGCGGCAGCAGGATGACCGAAAACGTGGTCAGCACACGGATGATGCTGTTCAAGCGGTGATTGAGCAGCATGTCCGCCGTATCTGCCAGCCCATTGATGACTTCCATATGTTCGTCGATCATGTCGCGGGCAAGGCTGATGTGATCGAGCGTGTCGCCGAAGTACTCGTCGAGGTCTTCGTGCAGGATGCGCCGATCTTTGTGCGTCAGGTTGTCCAAGATCGGGACTTGGTGGCGGATGATGCGCCGCAGCGCGATGATGTCGCGCCGCACAAGGGCGATGTCACGGATCAACTGGAAATCCTCTTGCGCGAAAATCCCCTCTTCGACCTTGCGCAGATTGCCTTCGACCTTCCGTAAGATCGGGAACATATAATCGACCAAGCGGTCGATCATCGTGTAGAAAGCATGTCCGGCGCTGCCGCCTAAGAGCTTGGACTTCTCGTCAAGCTTCGAGCGGCAGTCATTGAACATTTGATCCAGCGGTTTCAACACCCCGTCATGCACGGTGATGATAAAACCGCGCCCGACCAAGAAATCGACTTCGGCGGCACGGCTCAAGCGAATGCGCGCATCCCACACCGGAAACTGCATCACCACGAAGATATAATCCGGGTCATCGTCGATTTTCGGTCGCTCGATGACGCTCAGCATATCTTCTAAGTTGAGCGGATGGATATAGGGATAGGTCTTCTTCAGCACGTCCACGTCGGCAGCGCCGGGGCGTACCATGTTGATCCAGAGCGTCCGTTCACCGGAAAGTTGCTGAAAGGTCATAGGGCTATTATCCTCTGCCCATAGGAAGACGTGCAAGTGGCGAGTTTACCTCAAGAGGCGGGGCGGGGTCACCATTCCAAGAGATAAGTGTTTTTGACAGACCCCCTTACTTGTGATACATTTTACAAAGACTTTTGCACGCGTAGTGCTGTCATCATTTCTGAGTTTTGTGTCTTACGCCGCCCGTGCGTTATACTTCGCGCTGACTGCGGCTGTTTTTAAGTTTTCGCCTGACTATAGTTCAGGGAGGCAAGTAGTTCATGGCTACCACCGCAACCGCCGGTGAAACCAAACCACAGGTTTCTTCTCCACAAGCTAAGGCGGCACCACAGGTTCAGGTTGCTGCGCCTAGCCGTCGTGAGTTCCTTTACTATATCTGGGGCGCGTCGATGGCGCTCCTGTTGGGCGAAACGGCTGCCGGGATCATCTGGTTCGCGCTGCCGCGCTTCAAAGCAGGGACCTTCGGCGGCGTCTTCAATTTCGCTCCGGAACGTGTCCCCGCGATGGGTTCTGCCCCGCTGAACGTCCCGGAAGGGCGCTTCTGGGTGGCGAACCCCGAACAAGGCTTGGTCATTCTCTACGGCGTGTGCACGCATCTGGGCTGCCTGCCGAAGTGGGTCGATGTCAACAACCGGTTTGAATGCCCGTGTCACGGTTCGAAGTTCGAACTTGACGGGCTGTACATCGAAGGACCCGCGCCGCGCAGTCTGGATCGTTTCAAGACGACCATCACCTTCACCGATGGGACGACTGCCACCACCAATGGCGACGGCGATCCGATCCCCTTGGAAGGACGCACCATCGCGGCGATCAGCATTGACACGGGTGCGCGTGTGAAGCGCAACGGCAAAGTCTAAATTCACGGAGAAGGAGCTTAACGAATGTCGGTACTCCCGTTTCCATCATTCCTCGATGATGTGAAAGAAAAGGGACTTCGGCGCGCGCTGTACGAAGGTATCAACAGCCTTGTCGAACGCTTCACCGCAGGCATGAACGTGCAAGATTTGCGCGAAGCGCTGCGCGGCGAAACGCCGAGCCGCAAACCGAACCCGCGTCTGCAACCGCACGCGGACGGTTTTTGGCTGCACATGCGCCCAAGTTATTTCCACAAATCGGTTACAGGACTGTACCCTGAATTCCGTCTCGGTTGGTTGTCCACTTATTTCGTTTTCTTCGAGACGATCACCGGTATTTTCTTGATGGTGTGGTACACCCCATCGCCGCAAGTCGCCTACGCGAACATGCTGGCGATCATGGCGAATGTGCCGCTCGGTCAATTCATGCGTGACCTGCACCGCCTCGGCGCAGAAGCGATGGTGTTGATAGTCACCTTACATATGCTGCGAACGTTCTTCACCGCCAGCTATAAAAAGCCCAGAGAATTCACATGGTTCACGGGCGTAATTCTGCTGGCGCTGACGATGTTCCTCAGCTTCAGCGGCTACCTGCTCCCGTGGGATCAGTTGGCGCTGTGGGCGGTCACCATCGGCGCATCCATGGTCGAAGCCGCGCCACCCGAAGTGGTCGGCACGAACCTCAACCTGCTCTTACGCGGCGGTCCCGAAATCGGCGCGAACGGTCTGCTCCGCTTCTACCTGCTGCACGTCTTGGCAGTTCCGGCGCTGCTGTTCGTGTTCTTGGGCGTCCACTACTATAAGGTCGTCGTACACGGTCACAGCCTGCCGCCGAAAGAAGAGAATATCGGCGAAGATACCGCCAAGCGCGTCCCGCTGGATAAGCGCGTGTACTTCATCCCCGACATTCTGACCAGCGAAATCATGTGGATCGCGGTGACGTCACTCGTCCTCGTCGTCCTCGTGACGTGGTTCTTCCACGCGCCGCTCGAAAGTCACGCCGACCCGCAGGTGACACCGCTCGGCACGACCGCGCCGTGGTACTTCCTGTGGATTCAAGGCGCGCTCAAGCTTGGCGATAAGGTCTTCTGGGGCATCATCTTCCCGACGATCTACGTCGGCATTCTGGCGGTCTTCCCCTACGTGGATGTCGCGCCGAGCCGCCGTTGGGCGCATCGCCGCATTCAGCTTTCATTCGCCTTCGTGATGATCACGCTGACGGTCATCCTCAGCTATATGGGCTTGTCCGAATTCGGTGTGGTCACATCCGCTGACTCGGAAATCATCAACGAGATGGTGAAGGAACCCGCCCATAATCACATGGGTCATATCCGCCCCGTCCCGTATGATGAACTGCGCGCCGGGATGTACACGACACGGCAGTATGAAGCCAGCGCCGGCGAAGAAGCCGAAGTAGTCGCCGCGTTCAACGAAGAGATCGAGAACGGCGAACTGCCGACAGGCGGCACAACGCTGTTGAGCTACCTCGAAACGTCGGCACACCTGCCGATCACGACGCTGAACTTCACCGTGCTGCCGAACGACGGCTCGGAACTGTACCATGTGGTCGAAGAATTCACGCACATGATCGACGGTCGCGCCAATGAACTGCCGAACGGTTGGGGTGGCGTCATCATCACCGACGTGCAGCAGGGCTTGAAGCGCATCGACGTGTTGATCGTCTGGCAGGACTACGAGAACGTCAACGGGCGTCCGGTGCTTGACGATCAGGGGCAGCCGCAGTTGGTTGTGGATGAAAACGGGGAGCCCGTCTGGCGTGTCAACGCGCAGCACATCTTTATCCACGAGAATTCTCAGTATTTCGCAGCGCCGGGAACTTAACCAATGTTCAATCTACAACGACTGCTCGTCGAACGAATCGAACATCGTCTCATCGTGGGGACAGTGGCATTCCTGCTGATCATGGTTCTGGTCGGCTGGATCGCCATCAACGAAGGCGGGCGTATGCAAGCCTTCGAGCGCCAGTACAACGCCCGCTCGATTGAACGCGGCGCGGCGATCTTCGTGACCTACTGTGCCGAATGTCACGGCACGGGTCTCGGCATCAGCGGCGTAGCCCCCGGTTTGAACAGCCCTTACCTGTTCGGTCACGACTTCCTCGCCGAAGTCGATACCGAAATCGCAACGCTGACGGCGGAACGCGATGCCGAAGGCACGTCCGACGCCCGCAGGGCGGAAATCGACACGCGCTTGGCGGAACTGGATACCGAACGCCAGTCGATCCTCACGTCGCTGCAACCGGCGATTGATCGCGGTTACAACCCGGAAGCCCCAAGTCGCCGCGACAGCCTCGGCTGGACAAGCACGCTCTACAGCTTCGTCTATACGACCCTCGTGCACGGGCGTCCGACCAGCATCACCTACTGGCCCCGCTCTATGCCCGCATGGTCACAGACGGCAGGCGGTTCGCTGCGCGATGATCAGCTCCAAGACCTGACCAACTTCATCCTGAACTGGGATAAGGGCACAGCGTGGACGATTGAAGACGCGAACGCCGTCCAGCAGTACCCGATCCGCCCGGTTGACCCCGCGACGGTCGTCGCCAGCGATGTCGAGACGATTGGCGTCAACACGCCGACCGAAGAGGTCGTCGCCGAAGTTGCCAATTACGTCGGCGACCCGGTCAATGGGCAGGCGCTCTACACCGGCGCGCTGGCGTGTCAGGGCTGCCATGCGAATGCCGCCGTTGCGCCGCTCGTCACCGACACGTGGACGCGCGTTCAAAACGAACGCCTGACGCTGCCGGAATATGCAGGGTGGACAGGTGAAGCCTATCTCGCGCAGAGCATCACGCACCCGAACGAATACATCGCTCCGGGCTACGGCGCGAACATCATGCCGCCGAACTTCGCCGACCGCATCAGCTATCAAGACCTCGCGGACTTGATCGCCTACCTGCGGACGCAAGAAGGCTAGACGGCAGCAGCGCAGGTATAACATCGATGTAGGTAGGGGCATGATATATCATGCCCCTACCGCCAGCCCCTCGCCGATTTGAGGGGTTTTTTCTTGTCTTTCGGCTTGCGGTACAATGATTGACGTTCTAATTCGCTGAACTGTAAGGAGTCCATGTCTATGAGGATCAAACTGCTGATCGCGCTCCTGCTGACGCTGCTGGTAATCGCGTCGGTCGCTCACGCGCAAGAAGCAACGGTCGAGCCTGCCCCCGAAGCAACCTCCGTCGGCGCGGAAATCGCGCCGGTCGAAGAAACGCCCACCGAAGAAGCGGAAAATGTCACTGAAGGCGAAGCGGTCGAAGCTGAAGCCGAGGCGGCTGACGAAGGTGAAGCCGAAGCCTCCGCCGAAACGCCCGCCGGGTCGGCGCTGCTCATGCTGCTGTTGGGCTTGGGCGCGGTCATCGTGGTCGGCGGAGTGACCATGCTGCGCGGCAATTCGCAGCCTCCGCAGAGCTAA
>JACSRG010000376.1 GCA_014879865.1 Anaerolinea sp. | reverse complement strand
TCGATCAACTCCGGCAGATCGTGATAATCGCCCAAGACGGGGACGCCGAAGGCATTGTCTTTATTCTTGGAACGCATCGGCACCACGCCGATGATGTTGTAACCGAGTTCGGGGCTGCTCTTGATCTTCCGCGCGATCTCTTTGGCGATCTTCCCCATGCCGACGATGATCAAGTTGGCGCGTTCGACGCCGCCCGCGCGCATCCGCCGCCGCAGCGATTGGTGGAATTCGCGCCCCAAGATGACGAGCGCCATGCTGAACACCCACACGTAGAACAACATACTGCGCGGGTATTCGACCAGATCGTAGATCAGGCTGCGGAAGAGCAAATCTTGAATACCGTTAACCAGCAGCGCGCCAACCGTGATCGTCCCGATGATATTGCGCGCTTGGTCGATACGGCTGATCGCCCGCCGCTGGTGGTACAGGCGCGACGAGTAAAACAGCACGATGATGATGCCGACGTGCAGGATCATCGTGAGCAGATATTGCAAGAATTCCGGCGGGTTAACCGGGATGCGGAACAGCGGCAGAGTCATGCGCGCGAGGTAGCCGAAGATGAACGCCGACGCCAGCATGACCGCGTCGATCAGCACCAGCGAGGCGTCGAGTATGCGCTTAACCCGCTGCGACCGCCGCACCTGTGGCAGCGGATGCTCTACGGTGTATACGCGGGACGCCGCATCTCCGTCCATAGTCCCCGCCCGCCCTTCACCAGCAGCCCCAGCATGATGATTCCGTGTAGCAACAACGGTGTCGTCGTCCGATAATGTTTGCGGTAAAAGATGAGCATGGCGCGCCAGAACTCGAACTGCGCCTTTTTGCTCTGGCGACTGGCGGCGCGTTTTACGTGCTTGACCTCGACTTGTGGGTGATAGACGATTTTCCACCCCGCGTTTTTGATCCGAAACGCCCAATCCAAATCCTCTCCGTACATGAAAAACACTTCGTCCAGCAGCCCGACGGCGTCGAGGGCTTCGCGGCGCACCTGCATGTACGCCCCCACGACGGAATCGACCTCGGTTTCGACCTCTGGACTCAAGTAGGTCATATTATAGCGTGCAAATCGGGGACTATCAGGAAACAGTTTGCCCAGTCCGCTGAAGTGGTAGATCGACACCAGCGGCGTCGGGAACGAGCGGCGGCACGCCTTGTCGAGGCTGCCATCGGGCAGCACCAGCTTGACCCCCGCCGCGCCGACATCCTTGCGACTGTCCATCCACGCGATCATATGCGCCAAGCCATCGGGCGGCACTTCGGTATCCGGGTTGAGCAGCAGCGCGTAGCGTGGCGCATCCTTCGCCGTGTTCATCCGTCCGTGAAAGCCGAGCGCCCGCAAGCCGAGGTTGTTGCCATACGAGTAGCCGCCGTTGGTCGCGCTCGCGATCAGCGTTGCTTGCGGGAAATGCGCACGCACCATTGCCGCGCTGTCATCGGTGGACGCGTTGTCCACGACGACCACTTGATAGGTGAAATCACCTGTACTGGCGTAGACCGTTTCGAGGCAGCGGCGCAGCAGATCCCGTGTATTCCAGTTGAGGATGACGATACCCAAATCCATGAAATCAATGCTCCTCATTCGCCGCGCATTGTAGCACGAACCGCGCGGTTGTCACTGGACGCTTACCCACCGTTCGCGCTGGCTAACGCGCAGTCCGGCACAGCATACACAATCAAACCGGGATCATGCCAACTGCTTGCCGTATGGATCAGCATGTCATTCCCGACGAGTGCTGGACGTGGGATGCGGGCGATCTCGATCAACGTTCGATCCAGCAGATCGAGGTGCGTCTGGGCAGTCGCCCGATACTCCGCGTTGATGATCTCACCTGCCCGCGCTATGTCGTGATACCACGCATCCGACAGAACGACGTAATCGGCGGCACACAGCGTTTCCAGCGATGGCAGTTCGCCGCCATAGCTCTGCGTGACTTGATAGCGTCCCTGATCCAGCGGGACATTGTACGAGCCATCAAGGTGAATCCGCGCGCCTTCCGGCACATTCGCCGTGATCCACGCGCTCATGAGTAAGCGGGTATCCGTCCCGGCGAAGCGGGTCACGACGGGGACGGTGAACAGCAGCGGCGAAAGCACCAGCAGCACCGGGATCGCGGCGCGCACACGACGCAGCGCGCCAATCCGTGCCAGCGCCGCCGCGCCGACTCCGGTCAGCAGCGCGAACACCGGGATGACGGGCAGTTGCAGTTGGTCGGCGTGCGCGGGGATTGCCGTCCGCAGCACGACGAGGCTGTAGGGGATGACGTAGAGCGCCAGCAGCCCGATCACAAGGCGGTTGCAGCCTGCCCGCCGCGCCAACACCGCCGCGCCGATCCCTGTCAGCAGCGCCGCCGGGATGCCCAGTGCCACGATAACGATATAGCGATATTCAAACAGCATCCCATAGGGCGTCGTCTGCACCGCGTTGATGTCCCCGACCGAATACGCGCTGAAAATCCGCTGGAAGTCATTCCAGAAGCCGCCAAAGTCGCGCAGGATTTGCGGCGATCCGCCGAGAAACAGCAGCGGCACGGCGATCCACGCGGCAGCACCCACACGCCGATCCAGTTTCCAGCGCAGCACACCGATCACGGCGAGCGCGAACGGGATCAGCGCGACTGCCGCCGCGTTGTAGCGGTTGCTCCCCGCCAAGCCCGCCGCCGCCCCTGCCAGCA
>JACSRG010000579.1 GCA_014879865.1 Anaerolinea sp. | reverse complement strand
GGATTGTTCCCATCGCGCTGGGAATGCTCTGGTATCCATTTTTGCGGCGCATCGGCGCACGGGCAATGATGTTCATCCTCGCGCTGACCGTCGGGCTTCTCGTCTACCTAGCAATCGGAACGTGGTTGGACGCGAACGAATTCGCGCTTGAACTGCCTGCCTTCTGGCAGGGCGTGCCGCTGGTGATCTTTATTGCGCTGCTGGCGCTTGGCGTGCTACTCGCGGTCGGCAGCGTCCGAAAAGGACAGGAAACGCCACCACTTGGCATCTCGTACCGAATTGCGATGGGCATTGGACTCCACAATTTAGGCGAAGGGCTGGCGATTGGCGCAGCCTTTGCGCTCGGTGAGGCGGCGCTCGGCACATTCCTGATTTTGGGCTTCACGCTGCACAACATTACAGAAGGAATTGGAATCGTCTCGCCGGTC
This sequence comes from Anaerolinea sp., assembly GCA_014879865.1. Classification (GTDB taxonomy): domain Bacteria; phylum Chloroflexota; class Anaerolineae; order Aggregatilineales; family Phototrophicaceae; genus Flexifilum. The sequence goes on along the minus strand of JACSRG010000579.1, from coordinate 2,247 downwards.
GTCCGCAAAAATCCCGGTTTGCGCCATTTCTTGCTGCTTGCCCTGATTTCGGGCGGTCCCGCCATTCTTGGGACTTGGATCGGCGGTTTCGCGTTCGATCCTGTCCTGGCGACGATCTTCCTCGCCATCGGCGTGGGCGCGATATTGCAGGTTGTGTGGGAAGTGAGCAAGCTGGTCGCTCGTGACAGCGCGAAACTCGGGCTGCCGGTTATCAATTGGGTCAATCTCGGTGGTGTGGTCGTCGGCATTGCGCTGATGTACTTTACCGCCTTTTTCGTGAAGTTCTAAGTAGGCTAAGGAACGTATGTCATGCAGCAAGTTGAACAAATTGAAACGGACGTAGCAATGCGTCCTGATAAAACGATTTCCAATGCACCGAAAAGCTCCGGCACGGTGCGCCTCGCTTTGATCGTAGTCGTGATCGTCATTGCGCTTATCGCGGCAGGCGCGGCATATATCTGGTTCTCTGGTGGGAATGGTGAGGCAAGTGCCACGATTACCGCACCGTCGCTCGAACTTCAACCTGGCGATACGCGCGGTCTGTTCCGCATTGATGCGGACGGGTCTGAGGCACGCTTCATCATCGACGAAATACTATTGGGTGAGCCAAAGACGGTGGTCGGTACTACCAACGAGGTGGCGGGGGAAATACTGATCGACCTCGAAAACCCAGCGAACTCGGTACTTGGGGTCATTCGTATCAACGTCCGCACATTGGAAACAGACAACGAGTTTCGCAATCGGGCGCTGCGCGGACAGATATTGCAGGCGGATCGTCCCGAATATGAGTTCGCCACCTTCACACCCATCACGTTGAATGGCTTGCCGAACAGCGCGGCGATTGGCGAGTCATTCGACTTTCAAATCGTGGGCAGCCTCAATCTGCACGGCGTGAGCCGTGAGGTGACCTTCGACGCAGCGGTGACTCCCGTCAGCGACACACAGATCACTGGAACGGCACGAGCCGTCGTGCAGTACCGCGATTTTGGCATGAGTATCCCTGAAGCTGCTGGCGTGGCTGGAATTTCCGACGATGTGCGGTTGGAGATCGATTTCAACGCACAAGCGAATTCGGAAACACGTTAACAACGGAGGGGGTATGCCTCGGACAAAATCGCTTGACACGAGAGCGGTGCAGGATTTCCTGAAAACCGTCTATACACTCCAAAGTCAATCCGAACGAGTCTCAACCAATCGGTTAGCCAAGGGGCTGTCTATTTCAGCACCCTCGGTGACTGATATGGCAGCACGCTTGAGTACCGACGGTTTACTAGACTATCGCAAGCATCATGGGGTCAGGCTTACTGAAGCCGGGGAACGCGCCGCCCAGGAAATAGTCCGTCGTCATGAGTGGATTGAACAATTCCTCGTGCGCGATCTGGGCTTCACACCGGATGAAGCCCATCTTGAAGCTGAACAAATGGAGCACGTTGTCTCGAAACGCCTTATCGATGCACTGGAGGTTAAATTATCAACGTAGCCGAAATCTTACGAGATGGGGAAAAGCGATATAATGCCTGAAACAGACTAGAAATTGGTATTCGGAGGTTGTGTTTTGTCTGATTCAATCCCCTCACCAACATTAGAACCGTCACAGACCCCTTTTGAACGCATCCGACAAACGGATGCGGATGATCTTGAATTTTGGTCTGCACGCGACCTGATGTTCGTTCTCGAGTATACGAACTGGCGTAACTTTAAGAGCGTATTGCTTAAGGCACAGCTCGCGTGCGAAAACAGCGGTCATGATCCGACCGACCATTTCGTCGGAGCCATCAAAATGGTCACCATTGGTTCGGACGCGAAACGCGAGGTCGAGGACATGCACCTCTCACGTTACGCCTGCTATCTCATTGTCCAGAATGCCGATCCCGCCAAAGAAGTCGTCGCGCTCGGTCAAACCTACTTCGCAGTTCAGACGCGCCGTCAGGAAGTTTCCGACGCAGCGGCAATGGCAGAACTGACCGAGGATCAGCGGCGGCTGCTTCTGCGCCAGCGCATCAAAGTGCAGAACACCGACTTGGCATCAGCAGCGAAAACGGCGGGTGTAATCACCGGACAAGACTTCGCGGTTTTCCAGAATCACGGCTATCGCGGGCTGTACAACGGATTGACGGCGGAAGCCATCCACAAGCGCAAGAAATTGAAGAAGAGTCAGCACATCCTCGATCATATGGGCACGACTGAACTCGCAGCGAACCTGTTTCGCAGCACGCAGGCGGAAGAGAAGCTGCGCCGCGACCAGGT
>JACSRG010000218.1 GCA_014879865.1 Anaerolinea sp. | reverse complement strand
CTGGCGCGCGAAGGCAGCACCGGCTTGACCATCCCCGTTGCGCGCGGCGTCGCGCCCGGCAGTGGACCGGCACACCTCGCCCTATTCGGCTATGACCCGCTCGTGTACGACATCGGGCGCGGCGTGCTGGAAGCCATCGGTATTGGCTTGGAAGTCGGCACGGGTGACGTGGCGGTGCGCGGCAACTTCTGCACGGTGGATGCGGACGGCATCATCACCGACCGGCGCGCGGGGCGCATCTCCACCGAAGAAGGCGAAAAGCGCGTCGAACTGCTCAAGACGATCAAGATCGACGGCGTCGAAACGCAGGTCAAGGCGGGCGAAGGCTATCGCTTCGCGCTCGTGCTGCGTGGCGACGGCTTGAGCGATCACGTCGAGGACACCGATCCGCAGGCAACCGGACTCGCGCCGCTGCCCGCGCGCGCCAGCAGTCCGGCGGGCGAAAAGACGGCGGCGCTGCTCAACCAGTGGCTTGACGCGGCGCGCGAAGTGCTGCGCGGTCAAGAACCCGCCAATATGGTCACGCTGCGCGGCGTCGCCACCGACCCGAACCTGCCCAAGTACAGCGACGTGTACAAGCTCAACGCGGCGTGCGTCGCCGTTTACCCGATGTACAAGGGCGTCAGCCGCCTCGTCGGTATGAACGTGATCGAGACGGGCGCGCACGACAGCATCGAAGATGAATTCAACAAGGTGGCGGAAATCTGGAACGACTTCGATTTCGTCTTCTGCCACGTCAAGTACACCGACAGCCGGGGCGAAGACGGCAACTTCGACGCGAAGGTCAAGATCATCGAGGAAGTCGATCAACACCTGCCGATCCTGCTCGGACTCAACCCGGACGTGCTGATGATCACGGGCGATCACTCGACTCCCGCCATGTACAAGGCGCATAGCTGGCACCCCGTGCCGACGCTGCTCTGGGCTCCGGGGACGGCGATGCCCGGTCGCGTGCAAGGCTACGGCGAACGCGAATGCGTGTGCGGCACACTCGGACAGTTCCCCGCCGCCGATCTCATGCCGCTGGCGCTCGGTCACGCCCGCCGTTTCCAGAAGTATGGGGCGTAAACAAACGCGAGTAAAAGGTTGAAAGTGAAAAGTTGAAAGTAGGCGGCGTATCTACTTTCAACTTTTCTACTTTTAACTTTCAACTCAAAACCGAGGGTTTCATATGGCAAACATCGTCATTATCGGCGGCGGGTTGACCGGGATGGCGGCAGCGTGGGAACTTGAACGCTTGCGCATCCCGTACACGCTGATCGAGGTCAAATCGCGCCTCGGCGGGAGCATCATCAGCGAACGGCGCGGAGATTTCCAGCTCGACGGCGGCGGTTTCCTATTCGAGCAGTACGGCGCGTGGGACTTTCTGCCGGAACTGGGGCTGGCGGATGCGCTTGTTTCCTATGGACGCTACCGCGACGGCGAACTCGTCTACTTCCGCGACGGCACGCAGATGCTTGTGGACGCCCTCGCCAAGCGCATCACCGCGCCGATCATGTACCGCATGGCGGTCAGCAGCATCGGGCAGTTGGATGCGCGCTTGTTCGGCATTTGCCTTGAAAACGGGTTGGCGCTGCACGCGCGCGGGATCATCGTCACCGCACCCGCCCGCTACGCCGAGCACATGCTCTATTCGCTTGATCCTGAACTGGGGCTGGCGCTGCTCGACTACCGCTATGATCCGGTCGCACGGGTGTCGCTCGGCTACCGCAAGGCGGAACTTGCCGCGCTGCCGGAGGCGACGGGGCTGAAATTCCTTGAAGCCTACACGCTGCCGGAGCGCGTTCCCGCCGACCATGTGCTGATCCGCGCGGGTGTGCGTTTGGACGAGACGATCACGACGCCGGGAGCGGCATTGGCGAAAGTCAAGCGCTTAATCCCCGCGACGCCCGTCGTCGAATGGGCGGCGTACTGGTCGGAAGCCGATCCGCTGACGCGCTACCTGCCCGAACATGCCGCCGTGATGGACATGATCGACGCGCGGCTGCCGTCGGGCGTGGTCATCGCCGGGAGCGACTACCGCGCCATGCGCCTCGATCAGCAGGTGGAACAGGGGCGCGCCGCCGCGCGCACGGTCGCCGCCTACGTCGGTTCGTAGCGCTGCCAGAAATCCGCGCCGGACATCGAGTAAGGTTCGCCGCTCCCGCCGATCACCACCCACGCTCCCGGTGGCACGAGGATCGGCTGCACGCTCTCCCACGATTGCAGTTCGGTCGGCGCGCTGACCTGTTTCGCCCACACCCCCGCGACTTTGTAATACGGCGCGCATCCGCTGGCGAGCAAGTGCCGCTCGGCGGGCGTCGGCGTCCATGTCTCGTCCCATGCACGGTACGTCGCGTGGAAGGTGTGCGGTTCGACGGGATGCTGCGGGTAATCGTCCAGCGTGGGCTGGGGCACGGGGCTGTCCGGGTCATAACAGATGATATACCCGGCAGCGGCTACCAGCGTATCGTAATCTACGTGGATGACCTTCGGCGCTTCTTCGGGCGGCAGTTCCCGCGCGAGGATCACGGTCTTTTTGCGGCGGTAGTAGCGAAAGCCCGCCGCGCGGAGCTCGTCCTCTGTCCACTCGTGTTGAGTCAGCGTATCCATGCATGTCTCTCCCGCGTATAGGCGTGATCATATGCTGGCATTCGCGGATTGACAAGCGGACGCAATTCCTAAGTTCAAGCGGGG
>JACSRG010000395.1 GCA_014879865.1 Anaerolinea sp. | reverse complement strand
TCGTCCGTCAAGCCGATGGCGTCGATGACAGATGCCAGCGGTTGATCGATCAGTGTTTTTTTCTCCAGCCCGACCGCCTCGGTGAAGGCTTGGTTCGCGTGGGTGAGGATTCCCGCGCGATCCACGACGACGATACCCGCCGGCGAACCGCGTACGATGGCTTCGAGCAGGTCTTTTTGACGCTGAATGACCGCCAGCAAATGTTCAGCGCTGCGGCGGCGGTTGGTTTCCGTCGTAATCTGCCAGCCGATGCTCAACAGCAGCGCGACGATGAGCGTCAGCAGGGGATGAAACAGATTGATCACTTCGCGGCGAACGGCGAACAGGGTGAAAGCGCAGAGCACCATCACCACGCCAAGTATAAGCGCTGTGATGGTCATGCCGCGCCAGCGCAGCCGGGTATAGATGAGGCTCGAAACCAAAGCGGTGGCAAGAATGGTGACTGCTTCGGAGAGACGACTCTGCTCGGTCAAGGTGATGCCTTGCAGCAGCGTTTCGACCGCGTGCGCGTGAATTTCGACGCCCGCCATCGATGGTTGCAGCGGTGTAGCGCGTTCATCCGGCGCGTTCACGCTGTTCATCAGCCCGACCATGACGATCTTGTCGTCGAAGACTGCCGGATCAACGCCGCCATTGACGACATCGCGGAATGACACCGTCGTAAAGCCCTCGACGCTTTGTGACGGCGCGAAAAAGTCCTGTCGCCAGATGCCATTCGCGTCAATCGCCAACTGATGCCCTCCGGCAATCGTCAGCGTGCCGTTCTCGACCGTGACGACCTGCTCAAATGCGGCGGCAGGGACGCGTAAGTAGGCGAGGAAAGTTGTGATGCTGAGCGAGTAGCCACGTCCTGATCCCGCCGTGACCAGAGACGGTTGGCGGCGCACACGATTATCGGCGTCGGTGAATACGTTGACATAGCCGAGATAGTCCAGCACGGCGGCGAGTCCCGGCGTGGGACGGAGGGTTTCCTGATAACTGATAGCGTGCGCTTCGTCCGGCGCGCGTTCGACGCCGACTATCGGCATCACGAAGCGCGTGCGCGACTGCGTCTGGCGTGCGGCTTGCATCGCTGCGGCGAATTCGACATCGTCGGGCGTTGCCTGCGCGAATAAGATGTCAAAGGTGACGATTCGGGCACGGGCGGCGGCGAGAATTCGAACGAAGTCCGCGAAAACGGTGCGCGACCATTCGACCGGCGTGCGTCCGAACTGCTCAAGGCTCGCGTCGTCAATCGCCACGAGCACGATTTGATCGCTGACCGGGGTCGGCAAAAAGTAGACATCGTTCAACTGCAAGCGCAGGCGGACGAATAGATCGCCTGCCCACAGGATGAAGACGACGACGGCAGCCACCACTGCGATGGTGAGCGCCGCTCGGAACTGGGCGTACTTGCTGCTCATCACTGACCCGGCGCGACTTCCGGCGTTGCTTCGGGTGCGCTGTCGGCGCTTGGCTGCGGTAGGTCACTCAGATCAACCGGATCGCCGACGGATTCGTACAGGGTTGGGTCTTCTGGTCCGTACTGGTCAGGGAAGAGGCGCAGACCGGCGCACCCGCCGACGAGTTCGGCGTCCGATGCGAGAATCCAGCCGAAGCCGCCGCGATAGTTGATGCGATACCAAGCCCCGGACTGGGTTCTGCCCATGAACAGGGTGACATCGCTGGCGGCGATGGTGCCGATGCGCGGAAAGTCGGTGCTTGCGCCGATGCGAACGTTGATGCTCAGATCGTCCGGCGTGCTGACAGAGGCAGTACAGCCGTCCAGCGCCGCGTCGAGCGCGTCAAACGTGGTCGCCGCGACGACATCGCTCAACTGATCATCGGCACGGATGCCAAAGCCGGTGGGAACACTAGCGTCAGCGCCATCATTCGCGGCGGCAACCGTTCCTTCGGAGACGAGCATCGCCGAGCGTCCGTTGTCCTCGACGCGAATCGCGAACTGCGTGCCGCGCGCCGCAAGGGACATCCCCGGCGTGTTGATATCGTAGCTCGATCCGGCGTTGAGCAAGCGCGCGAGCCGCTGGAGCGTTTGCCCCGCAATGACCTCAGCTTCGATAGTAAAGGTCGTATCGTCGCCGGAGAACTGCTGAATGCGATAAGTTGTGAGGGGGAGCAGATCGGTATCGACGCCGTCCGCGAAAAAGGTGATCCGTGCGCGTCCGGTTTCGTTAGTGCGGATGAGGTCGCCGACACCGACAATCGCTTCAACGTTCACGGTGATCCAGTTGGTTGTATTGACGCGCTGAACTTCGACGCCCGCTTCCAGAACTTCAAGGGTTGCCGCGAGTTCACCTTGGGAACGCGCCAACAGGGGGAAAAAACACACGCCCACAATCAGTAACAGAGTCAGCAGTCGCCTCATGCGCGCTGTATCCTTTAGAGCAAAGTCTGCACGACGTAAGCCGCACGCATTCCATTGTTACAAGCATACGGCTAAAGGTTTATTATAACCCATTTTTTCGGGTACACGAATTTCACAAGCACTTTCACACAATGCCCGCGTTTCCACCTATAGGTATAACTGCAAACGCAAACAAGTATCAGCGTTCCTATGAACTGCGCCGGTACTGTGATAGTATATGTGACAATCGCTTAACGGAACTCGACGAATGACTAGTCTAATCGACCAGTTTAGGCGTCCGCTCCGTGACCTGCGTATCTCGGTCACGGATCGCTGCAACTTCCGGTGCAGCTACTGTATGCCTGCTGATGTGTTTCACGACGAATTCAAGTTTCTACATCACGACCAGATTTTACGCTACGAGGAAATCACGCGTTTGGCGCGGATCGCCGTTGGGTTAGGTGTCGTCAAACTGCGCATCACCGGCGGTGAACCGCTTGTGCGCCGCGACCTTGACCAGTTGATCGCGCAGCTTACGTCGATCAGCGGAGTCGAAGACATCGCCATGACGACCAACGGCTTCCTGTTGGAAAAGATGGCGCAGCCGCTCAAGGATGCAGGCTTGGCACGCGTTACGATCAGCCTCGACAGCCTCGATAACGATGTGTTCCGGCGCATGAACGGCGACAAAGCCGATGTCGCGCCAGTACTGGCAGGGATTCGTGCCGCCGAACAGGCGGGACTCACGCCGATCAAGGTGAATGCGGTTGTCCAGCGCGGCGTCAATGACCATACGATGGTCGATCTGGCGCGCTTCTGCAAGGACAACGGTTATGTGCTGCGTTTCATCGAATTCATGGATGTTGGAACGCGCAATGGCTGGAAGCTGGATCAGGTCGTCCCGGCGAAAGAAATCATCGAGCGGATCGATGCGGCGCTGCCGCTCGAACGCGTCGAGGGCAATTACTACGGCGAAGTTGCAGAGCGTCATCGCTACCGGGATGGTGGGGGAGAAATCGGCGTGATCGCGTCGGTCACTCAGCCGTTCTGCGGGACGTGCACGCGCTTGCGCTTGTCCGCCGACGGGCGAATCTACACCTGCTTGTTTGCGCTGCGCGGCACGAGCCTGCGTGATCCGATGCGCGCCGGGGCGACGGACGACGAACTAGCCACGCTTTTTGCCGGGGTTTGGTCGAAGCGCAAAGATCGCTATTCGGAAATCCGCACCGAAGAGACGGCGGCAAACAAGAAAATCGAGATGAACTATATCGGCGGATGACGCTTGGCTACTCCGACGGGTCAAGCGGTTCGATATACGGCGCGATGCGGGCGGCGATCTCCGCAACATCGAATTTGCCCTGTGCGATGGCGAGGAGCAGGTCATACTGGTAGCTCGTCTCCCAGTTGAGCTGCAAGCCATTCTTTTCTAAGAACAGGATCACGGCGTACACCGCCGTGCGCTTGTTGCCGTCGGCGAACAGGTGATGATACGCCAGCGAATGCATCAGACTCGCGGCTTTGTCGATCAACGTGGGGAACTGCACTTCTCCGAACAAAACCAGCTTGGGGCGGGCAACTGCCGAATTCAGCAAATTGATGTCGCGGACAAACGTGTGCCCTTCGGTGACCGCATCGTTGATGTTGTAGATGTCTGAAGCGGTCAGGTAGACGACCGGGTTAGCGTCCTTCGAGTTCATCAAGCAACCACCGCTGCTCATCCATAATCCGGGCGATCAGCCGCATGTCGTTTTCGGCATCGGGCGCAAGCACGGGCGGCTGCGGTTCGAGCGGGAACCATACCGCCAGATCGGCGACCGCCATCTGACCCTCTGCGACGCTGACGATTGTCTCGACCGCTTCGGGCTGCGCCCAAATCACACGCTCACCATTGACAGCGAACATATAGACGGCGGCGACGGCAGCCGTGCGCTTGTTGCCGTCCGCAAACGGGTGATTGCGGGCAACCGAATGCAGCAGGGCGGCGGTCTTATCCCGCAGGGTCGGGTAAGCATCCATGCCAAAAGCGCTGGCTGCCGGACGCATGACGGCAGCTTGGAGGAGATCAATGTCGCGGACGTGACGTTTACCCGTGACAATTTCCGGCAGGTGCAGGAGCGTGCCGTTGATATAGATCAGTTCAGAGACGGTGATGTAGCGCATTCATTCAGATCGGGTCGGCGGACGATGGATCAATTCTAGCCGCTGATCGAATGATGTCGAGTAAGTGGACAAGATCGGTTGCTTTGCTCAGGCACATTCTTGCGCCCGCATCAAGCGCCGCGTTCTCGAGACTCTGGTCGTCAAAGCCCGTCAATGCGATCACAGTTGCCGCCGGATCGTGTTCACGGATCATCCGAGTCGCCTCGACGCCGTCCATGATGGGCATGACAAGATCCATCAACACTACGTCGGGACGCAGCCGCTGGTACTGAATCACACCTTCGATGCCGTTGCTCGCTTCGCCAACAACTTCCACACCCGCGCAGTTTCCGAGGAAGAATGCAAAGCTTTCGCGGACTTGACGATGATCATCGATGATGAGGATGGTAGCGCTGCGCATAACGTCACTGTCGGGTGGGATGATAAGTTGTCTTGGATGAATGAAGGATGCTACCATCACTGTTTCCCCAACACAAAGCTTCGTATCTAGCATAAAGCGTTCTGAATTTTTTGTGAACGGTCGGAAGTAGCAATTATCCTAGCCCGTTGGATTAGGACAACTGGCTAGGTCAGTACGCTAGTTCGGGCAGCTATTCCGGTTCGGCTTGGATTGCGGCGTACAGCGCATCAGCGGCGAGACGCTGCGCGACGACTCCGGGGTGCGTGTCGAAGCGATTGACAATCAGTCCTGCCGACGGATTCGCCTTGATCGGTTCGCTCATATCGACCACAGTCACACCCTGCTGGCGCATGAAATTGCCTACTTGCCGGACAGCCGGAGCTGAAGCATCCACTGCGGTGATATGGGGCCACAGCAGCATGATCAGCCGCACGTTGTTTTGATCCGCCCAGACCTTGATCTCGTACAGGCGCTGCGCTTGCTCTGACCAGTAGCTTTCGTTCGTGTGCGCATTCACCAGATCGAGCAGAAAATTCGAATTGCGATCAACCGAAGTGAATTGCAGCAGATTGTAGTAGATGTAGTTCGGTACGAAGTAATTCAGGATGAACCACGAAAGCGCGGGATTATCGGGAAAGTCAAAGCGGCTGTCCGGGTTGAGTTCCGGTGCTTGCAGCAGGTAGTCGATGTCGTTCAGGTAATAGGACAAGATCACGATGTCCGGTTTGATCGGGTACTGCTGCAATTGGTAGAGTTCGATGTCGGTATCCCAACCGGACTGCGCGATAACGTTGACATCGTAGCCTTGCCCCAACTCGTGCTCCAAGAGCTGCGGAAACGTCGCGTCGATGTCGTTGATGCCGTGACCCATTGCAAACGAGTCTCCGAGCACAGCAACATGCGTGATGCCCTCGCCGGTCTGCGGTTCGTAGTCACGGTAGCCGACCGAGTTGTAGTGACCCCAGTAGAAGTTCTGATACCAGTGGTAGTTCATCGCTGTGAAGCCGTAGCCGTCGGTTGTCACGTAGAAGATGCGCATGTAGGTTTCGGCGGCGAAGAACAGAATGGCAATTGTCGTCAGCGTGATGAGGACGCCTGTCCATTTGCTTTTGCCCAACCGCGCCGCGATCCTCCGCGCTTGTTCCGTGTCAAAGTCGAACGTGAGCAAGACCAACAGACCGACGATCCACAATGCAAGCAAGATCAGTTCTAGGGGGGTGAGCCAACGCCCGTTCGTCGGCTGAAAGCCCGCCATCCACGCGCCGAGTCCCACTGTGAAGTAAAGCAGAATGACCCACCAGTAGATCACCGGGCGGCGGCGCAGCGCGCGAATAAGCGGGCTGACGATGCGTTTAATCATGTATCATGCGTCCCGTACGCAGCGGAAGCCAATGAACCAATCACGGCTGTCAGGCGTGGTGCGGAAGCGAATCGGCGCGCTTGTGCCGTAGTCGATGTAGCTGTTCCATCCGCTGCGATAGACGCGCTGACTCGTCGTGTCATCCCCGTCCTCGCGACCGTCGTTCGGGTCATACGGGTAGGGACGGTAGATGCTGCTCGTCCACTCGTTGACACTGCCGCTCATATCCAGCGCGCCCACCCACGACGCGCCTTCGGGGTGCGTGCCGACATGCCACGTCTGGTTCTCGAAATTCTTGTCGAAGATCAAGCGGCTTTCGTCGTTTTCATTGCCCCAAGGGTAAATCAGATTGTCTACCCCGCGCGCCGCGTATTCCCACTCGGCTTCGGTGGGCAGCCGCTCACCACGCGCGGCACAAAAATCGCGCGCTTCGAACCATGTCAGGTTCTCGCGGGGGAGTGCATCACCTTCAAAGTTGCCGTGCGAACCAAACTGACCATTGGTGATTTCGGTCTGATCGATCCAGAATGAGGATAGGCAAATTTCATGTTCCGGGCGCTCATCGCGGCGTCCGTCTTGATGTCCCATCGTGAAACAGCCCGCCGGGACGAGAACCATATCGATCCCATCAAAGGTCTGTGTGACCGGAGTCCAGTCGGCATTGCTGGCGAGCGGGGTTGGCGAGGGGGCAGGGGTTGGCGCGACAGTCTCGGCAGCGCACGCTGCAAGGAGTGTGCCTGCGAGGAGCAAAGCGTAGAAGTGACGTTTCATAGTGCGACAGCTCGTGATAAAATCCACAAATGAATGTCAACGAACGAAGATGATTGTACAGATGAAAGTCCATTATGCACAGTAGACGAATCCCTCTTTTTCTCTTCCTCCTCCTGCTTGTTGTTGTGCCCGCGCACGCTCAGATCGATCCGACCGCCTATCGTTGGACGGTGATCGCCGATGACTTCGATAGTCCGATCTATCTCACCCATGCGGGCGACGGTTCGGGACGCCTATTTGTCGTAGAGCAGTTGGGCGGCATTTGGATTCTCGGCGACGAATACTTCGAACCTTTCCTTGACCTCTCCAACTTGATCACGCAGGAAGTCTTTCGCGGCGGCTATACCGAACAAGGGCTGCTTGGGCTGGCATTTCACCCGAATTACGCTGAAAACGGCTACTTCTACGTCCACTACACCGATCTTTCCGGCAACACGGTTGTTGCGCGCTATTCCGTCAGCGCGGATAACCCGGATGTCGCCGACCCCAACAGCGCGCAGATCGTGCTGACCGTTTTCCAGCCTTACGCTAACCACAACGGCGGACAGCTCGCCTTTGGACCGGACGGCTACCTGTATATCGCGCTCGGCGACGGTGGCGATCAAGGCGACCCGTATGAGCACGCCCAGAACCCGGCGTCGATGCTCGGCAAAATCCTGCGCATCGACGTGGACGGCGGCACCCCCTACACGATCCCTGCGGACAATCCGCTGATCGGACGCGGCGCGCCGGAAGTTTGGCTGCTTGGCTTCCGCAATCCGTGGCGCTTCAGCTTTGACCGGGAGACAGGCGATCTGTGGATTGCCGATGTGGGTGAATGGCTGCAAGAAGAAGTCAATTTTGTGGCGGCGGGAACGCCCGGCGGGCTGAATTTCGGGTGGGAATACCTCGAAGGCACACTGGTGCGCAAGGACATTCCGGCGGGTCTCGAACTTGTTCCGCCAGTCATCACCTATGATCACATGGCGGGCTGTTCGATCACCGGCGGCTACGTCTATCGCGGTGACCTGCTGCCCGAACTGCAAGGGACGTACATCATGGGCGATTACTGCTTCGGGCGGACATGGACGATCACGCGCGACGGCGATGCGTTCGCGCTCAACGTCTTCATGGAGAACTTGGGACAGATCACCTCGTTCGGGGAAGACGAATCAGGCGAACTCTACTTGATCGACTACAAGGGAGTCATTTCCCGCCTTGAACGCGCCGAATGACTTGAGAATTGAGAAATTGCGCCGGATACCGTACAATCCTGCGACATCTAAGTGGAGTTGCAAGCATTGAAGGAAACAGCGCGTCTCGCTTGGGATCGTTTCAAGATCATCGCGGGGATCGTCGGGGATGTGCAGGGGCAGTTTTTTGCGACCCTGTTCTACTTCACGATCCTCGTTCCGTTTGGACTCATCGCGCGGTTGACTGGTGATCCTCTGCGCCTCCGTCATCCCGATCAAGCGTGGCTTACGAAAGACCCCGTTGATCACCGCCTAGAGGCAGCAAAGCGTCAGGGCTGATATGTATATCCTCGGCATTGCTTGTTTTTACCACGACGCGGCAGCCGCGCTGCTCAAAGATGGCGAACTCGTCGCCGCCGCGATGGAAGAACGCTTTACCCGTAAGAAACACGATAACAGCTTCCCGAAACACGCCATTGACTTCTGCTTCCGCCAAGCCGGGATCACCGGGGCGGACTTGGACTACGCGGTGTTTTACGAAAAGCCGCTGGTCAAGTTCGAGCGTATCCTGCTGACCACGCTGTCCACCTTTCCCCGTTCCGGCGGAGTGTGGCGCGATGCCATGCTTAACTGGATGAATGACAAGCTGTGGATCAAGAACATCATCCAGAAGGAAGTCGGCGTGCGCTATGACCGCGTGCTCTTCTGCGATCATCACATGAGCCACGCCGCGAGCGCGTTCTTCGCCAGCCCATTTGACGAAGCCGCCGTCATGACGGTCGATGGTGTCGGCGAATGGACGACGACCGCGCTCGGCGTTGCCCGCAGTGCATGGGAAGGCAAGGGCGGGACGAACGAAATCACGTTGACGAGCGAGCAAAAGTTCCCGCATTCGCTCGGTCTGCTGTACTCGGCGTTCACGGCGTGGTTGGGCTTCCGCGTCAACAACGGCGAGTACAAAGTGATGGGCATGGCTCCCTACGGCGAACCACGTTACGTCGATAAGGTGGAAAAGCTGTTCCATCAGAACGCCGACAGCAGCTTTAACCTGAACCTCGATTATTTCGCCTTCCACTACTCCAACGAGAACACCTACAACCGCCGCTTTGTCGAGTTGTTCGGTGAGCCGCGCCCCGCCGAAGGCGATTTCTTCACCATGATGACCAACCCTGAACGGGCGGGCGAACGCGATGCGATGGCGCGCAACCAGCATTATGCCGATGTCGCCGCCAGCATCCAGCGGGTGACAGAAGATGCGCTCATCAAGATTGCTAATCATCTGCACGCCCAGACGGGGATGCGCAAGCTGGTCATGGCGGGCGGCGTCGCACTCAATACGAAAGCAAATTACCGCATCCTCGCCGAAACGCCATTTGACGAAATCTACATTCAACCTGCTGCCGGCGATGATGGCGGGGCGCTTGGCGCGGCGCTGTGGGCACATCACTTGGTACTCGGACAACCACGTAAATGGGTCATGCCGCACGCCTACTGGGGCGAAGGCTACACCGATGCCCAGTGCCGCGACTTCTTGGACAGCAACGGCATTCGCTACGAGTCTTTTGAGAACAACGACGATCAAATGCTCGACATCGTAGCGGAGTCGCTGACCCGTGAGAAGGTGGTCGGCTTCTTTCAGGGACGCTTCGAATGGGGACCGCGCGCACTTGGAAACCGGAGCATCCTCGCCGATCCGCGCTCGGACGCGATGAAAGAAGTCGTCAATACCAAGATCAAGTTCCGTGAACCGTTCCGCCCGTTCGCGCCGGTGATTCTGCGCGACCGCGCGCCGGAATACTTCGCGTATCCGGGCGTCGCCGAGCATGAAGCGCCGCGCTACATGCTGATGGTCAGCCCGATCCACGCCGACAAGCAGGACAAAATTCAAGCCGTGTGTCATCAGGGGACAGGACGCTTGCAGACCATCGAGCGCGAGACCAACCCGCGCTATTACGGCGTGATCGAGCGTTTCGGCGCGATCACGGGCGTTCCGGTGGTTTTGAATACGTCGTTCAACCTGCGCGGCGAACCGATTGTCTCGTCGCCCAAGGATGCGCTCAACACGTTCAAGAACAGCGACATCGACATGCTGGTGTTAAACTCGTTCCTCGTGCGGAAAGACAAGTAGGAGAACCGAATGCGCGATTTCTTTGCCCGGTTAGGCATCTGGGGCGAACTGGTGATGTTCCTGTGGCGGCGCAAGCTGTACTGGCTCGTGCCGATGATCGTCGTGCTGGCGCTGGTTGCCGTTCTGCTCATCTTGTCCAGCAACCCGGTGACGGGTCCCTTCATCTACTCCCTGTGGTAACGGGTCGATGAACGAATTTCTGCTCCCTATCGCCATCGCGCTGGTCATCGGGCTGATCGCGGGTGTTTTCGCCGTACGCACCTCGTCTAGACAGGACAAGGTTCACGGTGGACTACCCGCGCAGATTTTTCACTATCTCGGCGCGTCGGTCTTTATCGCCGCGCTGCCGGGCGCGCTGATCGAACTGCTCAGCGGGCGGGGTTTCGGCGGCGCGGTGCTGGCGTCGATCAGCTTGGTCATCACCAGCCTGCTGCTGCTGTTGGTTTACGCCGTTTTCGAACGCCCCGCCCGCGCGCGGATCAAACCCGCCGACGAGGGTTGGACGGCTGAAAAGGCGCGCACTTCAGGGCTGTAACTCCGGGGCAGGTTATAACCTGCCCTCCACTCAATTCTCCACCTCACCCAGAATCGGATCGCGGCGCTGAAGCGGCGTGATCAGTTCCCCGACGATGTTCAAATAGCGTTCGGCGGCATCTACGTGTTCGAGCGCGCGCTGAATCGTGTCCGGCGTGACTCCCTGCGTCGGCGCGGCGCAGACTTCACGGAACAATGCCAGCGCCGCGTTGACCTCAATCTGTGCCGCGCGCAGTGCGTTCGTCGGCGGCGCGTAGATCGGCTCAAGCTGCAAATCTGCATCGGTCAAACCGACGATGGCTGCATCCTCAGGGATGTCGTTGCAGGTTGCTCCCGTGCCGTATAGCAGTGACCGCCAGCGTCCGCCAATATCCGACAGGACGTTGTACAGGCGAGACGACTCGCGGCGCAGTTGACTATACAGGCGGCTGTAGGGGTAGAGGTAGGCGGCATCCGGCACGTTCGGCGTGCCGTACATGGGGACAGCCCACGTTCCCGTCCAGTAAAACTGGTTGTTCATCTTGAATTGTATCCAGTAGTAACCCGACCCTGCCGACCCCAAGCGCCCGGTCACTTCGACGGTGATGGGCGTCGTATAGGGGTTCTGCATGCGCGTGGACGGATCGACCACGCCGACATAGATGGGCGTGTCAGGCATGAGGATGATGGTCGGTCCGACCGCGCGGGCGGTGCGGGCAGTCTCTATGCCGTCGATGGGGAGTTCGAGGATGTTTCCCGTCCAGATCAACAGCCGGTAGTTGACCCAACCATAGCTGATGCCGTCAATCGTCACGTCGGTGCGCGCACCGGGATCGAGCGCTCCTTCATAGGCGACTTGTATCCATGTGCCGAAGGTGTTGCGTCCGGTAGCGCGGTAAGTCGCGCCGAAGGGCAGCACGGTCAGTCGATCCCATGTCGTGCCGGGACCGGCGCGCAGCACGGCGTAATCCTGCGTCGTCACCCACACTTCAGGCGTGACCTGTGCGTCCGTCACGGTCGCACAGAGCAGGAGAATCAGCGAGAGCGTAAGGAAGGCGAATCGTTTCAACATGCGGCGATCTCCTAAGGCAGCGCGGTCACGGTAGCGGCGGGCGGGGTGGGAGTCATGACGACCAGATCGCCGTAAGCGCCGGGTTCGGCTGCCCACGCCAGCAGTTGATACGCGCCGTCGCCCACATCGACCAGTTCCCCGGTCTCAATGTTGAGCACGAGCGTGTGATTGATGGTGGTGTTCGGTTCGGTGCCGGGGAAGGGCATGAGCAGCGCGACGTAGCGGTCATCCGGAGACCAGTAGAACTCGCCGCTGTAGCCCTGTCCGCCCGTTCCCGGCAGGCAGTAGACCCGGTTGCGCCCGGTCACGCTGTCCCACACGCCGACCGGATAGGCAGCCGAGTCGTTGTTGTAGACGCGCAGTCTGCCATCACCTGACCACGTGCCGCCGGGACTCGCCCCACGAATCTGGTTTTCCATTTCCGGGAAGACGATCTGGTAGCGGTCGTCGCTGTTGGGGAAACTGTAGAACAGCCGATCCCCATACGGATGCCAGAAACTGTCGATGAGTCCAGAGCGATTCTCGGCAAACTGAACGTAAGCGCCCGTCTCCATGTTGAAGAGGTAATACTTCGTCCCTTCGCCGATGCCGTTGTTGTATACGGTGTAGACGACTGCCCATACGCCGGCAGGCTGGCGGCTGACGAATGTCGCCGCGAGCCGGTTGATGGTCACGTCGGTGAAGTATGGGCGTGGATCGGGGTACACGCCGAGGACATCCTGCACATAGCCTTGACGGTAGTAGGGCGTGCCGCGCACATCGGTGACCTGAATGTTCCCCGACCATTCCAGTACATTCCGCCCCGACCAGCCAAGGTCATACGGGATCGGTGTTGCGGGGAACGGCGTGTTTAAATCCCACAGGATGCGCTGATTGCTGCCGTCGGGGCGCACGAGATAGATGTAGTCATACGTGCGCGCCAGAATCCATGTGCGATCCGGCGAAAAATTGCAGTCGACCCCCCGCTGGCACTGCGGCACGCTCAGGTCTTCGTAACGCCGCCCGTCCTCCGGTTGGATGACCCACACGGGCGTATCGCCGAACACGGCGTAGATTTGTCCCGTCGCGTCGTAGCTCAAAGGCGCTTGGCTGACCGGATATAACTCCTCAGCCGGGCACACATATTCGACGGGCTGACTCTCGAATGCGATTTCCGAGGCGCGCGGGTAGGCTGTCTGTGAAGGCGTCGGCGTGAGCGTGGGGCGTGCTGTGCCAATCGGGAAGTAGCTCGGCGAGGGTGAGGGCAGGGCGTAGATCAGATTGTCCTGCGTGGCGAAGTATGCGGCGGTCGCAGTGACGCGCCCCATAATCTCGTCGTAGGTGGTGATCAGGCGATAGATGATCAGTTCGCCGGGAAGACTCGACGCGGCGACGTACCGGTGATCTCGGCTGAGGATCGCCGTGCCGAGCGGACGATCTTCCGTGCGCTCGAACAACTCCTGAATGTAGGTGATATCGCTGCGGGACGGCGGCGGCTGCGGTTCGAAATTCCCCGCGGCGCGTTCGCCCGTCTCTGCGTCGAGGAACATGGTCAGGCTCAAGTAAGCGCTGCCACCTCCCTGAAGATAGAGATCGCCAATGCCTTCGCAGATCAGTGTTTCGAGCTGCGCCATCTGCTCGCGGGTCGCCCCCGCCGTGATCGCCTCCCAGAGTTGCGCGTACTCGGCGGCTTGGTCTGCATAGCGGGTCGTCAGGCAGACGGGGGCGCTGCCGATTTGCACGAGCGTGGGCGTCAAGAAATTGGGCGTCGGCGTGAAGTCAAGCGCGGCTTCGACTGCCCGTGCCGAACCGGGCAAATTGGCGCAAATGCTGTTGGTGAGTTCGTGCAGTCGATCCGACCGCAGGTAATACACCATGCGTTCCCAGAGCAGGGTAAAGCGCTCGACGTTGTCGGGGTACGCCTCGACGATGCAGGCGGGTAATCCGCTCACGGTATAATCTACGCCGTATACGCGCGCGGGCTGAGTGTTCGTATAGCCTTCGCCGTAGACATACGCGGTGTCGTCATCGACCCAGCCGTAGCTGCGATAGTCGATGGGGGGCAGGTCGTCGCCCGCGATCAGCCAGCGGAAGCCATCCTGATAGTGATACATAGCGATCTGGTTGCCGGGAGCGTATTCGCCGTAGCTGTTGACGCTGTAGACCACGAGGAAACTCGTCCACGCGGGGTTCGCACGCACGTTTTCGATATAGCTGCCGGGGATCGGGTCGAAATCGACGCGGTAGCGGTCATTCGTCGTCAAGTCCAGAACTTCGGCAAAACCGCCGCCCGCGTCGGTCGAGCCGATGGCGAGATAGCGGTAGCCGTCGGTTGAGGTGGCGGCGATGGAACCCGCGAAGCTGACGACTTCGCGCCGGGTCACTGCGCCCGTGCGCACATCCCACTCGCGCCATTCCGTGCCCGCCAGCGTGATGATTTTCGTCCCATCGTCGCTGAAGAAGAAACGGTCAAAGCGGCGGGAATAGCGCAGGTCTTCTGCCAGCACATCGTTACTGCCGGGGCTGATGCGCTGAAAGTCGCTGATGATTACATCGCCTGCGCCGTTGTAAGCGAGGACGCGGTTTTTGCGCACGCGGCTGAACGAACCAATCGAACGCAGCGCGGGCAAGAAGCGATTTGTTTCCTCGCCGCCGCTCAGGTCGTAGGTGACGACGTATTCGTCGCGGTCGATGACGCGGCGGAGCAGCAGCTCATCTTGCGCCGGA
>JACSRG010000358.1 GCA_014879865.1 Anaerolinea sp. | reverse complement strand
CCTGATCAGCATGGCGATGGCATGTGGGCATCGCAGCATGGATGTCATGCCCCTCATCCTAGAAATGAACGATCTTGACTCGCCTGAACTGATTCAAGTCGGGCAAGAAATCATGATCCCGCGCCCGACGCCCACCGACGACCCCAATGCCTTCGAGTCGCAAGGCGTCGAAGTCGCCGCGCAGCCGTCAGAACCCGCTTCCGGGCAGGCGGATGCTGGCAGCGAGCGCCCCGCTGACGCCGTTGAGCTGCAAGACCCGCTTTACCAGCCGACCGAAACGCTGCTTCCCGGTGTGACGTGGCATCAAGTCCAACCGAACGAGAGTATGGTGCAAATCGCCTATACCTACCGCACCAGCGCAGAAGTCCTTGCGCAGTTGAATCCCGAAATCCAGTTCGCCCAGTGTGATTACGGCATGGATTCCGGCGGACCGACCTGTACCGTGCTGTTGATCGCCGGGCAGAGTATTCGCGTTCCTGCTCCGACGCCCACTCCGACTCTGTCGCCGACATTGTCGGGAAGTGAGACGCCGACGCCAACGCTGACGCCGACGTTTAACGCACCTAGTCTGTTCAATCCGCAAGATCGCACCCTGTTTGAACGCAGCGCGCTGATCACCCTGCGTTGGGTCGCTACCGGCACGCTCGCCGAAGACGAAATGTATCAGGTCATCCTTGAAGACCTTACGGCGGGGATCACCCATGTAGGTGAAACAGATGAATTATTCTTCATCGTGCCAACCGAATGGCAGGGAACAGACAGCCGACGCCATGACTTCCGCTGGTCAGTCAGCGTCATCCGTCGCACCACACCTAATGAGCCCATCTTTACCACGAGTACCCGCCTCTTCTCATGGGAATCGCGCAATGATTAAACGTCTACTGCTGCTCTCGCTGGCAGCGTTTGCGCTTGCTGCCTGCGAGCTGCAAGCCATCCCCGGCGGGCAAACGCCGAGTGTCCAACCAACAATCGCGACCGAAATTCAGTCACCATCGCCGAGTCCTACGCTGACCGCGTCTGCCGAGCCGCAGTTGGAACCGCCAACGGCGACGCCCACGCCCGAACCACCGACAGAGACGGCGACTTTTACGGAAACGCCGAACCCGTATGCGACGTATATCCTTCAACAGGGCGATACGCTGATTTACATCGTCCAACTGTTTGGGCATCGCGATCTCGCTGTCATCGATGAGGTCATTCGTCTCAACCCGAACATCACCAGCGAAGATCGCCTGCCGGGAGCGGGGTCATCCATCACCATCCCGCTGCCCACCGCGACTTTTACGCCTGAAGGCTTTGCCCTGACTGCTTCTGCTCAGCCGCCTGTCATCGGTTCAGGCGTTCGCCTGCCCGTCGATACGGAGATCATCCAAGTTCCGGTCGCCGAAGGCATCACGATTCTCGGCATCGCAGGCGAGTACAACACCACCCTGTTGATCATGGCGACGCTCAACCCTCAGCTTGGATTCTTCAACTGCGACTTCACCAATCCCAGCGGCGGACCCGATTGCAACGTTCCCTTGTCTATCGGCGATCTGGTTAACGTCCCGGCACTCACGCCGACGCCGACTCTTTCGCCAACCTTCTCCGGCAACGAAACTGCAACTCCGACGCCAACTTACATGCCGCCAATTGCGTTCTTCCCGCAGCAGGACGCGGTGATTTCTCCGGTCAGCTTCTCGCTGCAATGGGCAAGCGTGGGCGTGCTGCATGGCAACGAACGGTATCTGGTGGAGGTGCAGGACACGGTGACGGGCGTGCAGTTCCTTGAAGTAACGCAGAACACGTCATTCCGACTGCCCGAATCGCTCATTCCATCAGATGGTCAGCCGCACATCATGCGCTGGCGCATCTCCGTCGCCGTGCCGAACGAGCAAGGCGCGTACCGGATTATCAGCGCGGGCAGCTACCGCACGTTCACTTGGCAAAGTCACTAGCCAAGCCGCCCGAACTCGCGAGCAAGGCGGTCAGTGCTCATGTGGATCATAGTGGGACGTCCATGCGGGCAGGTCAAAGGGGATTGGCAGCGTTCAAGCTGGCGGATAATCCCCTGCATCTGCTCATAGCTGAGAACTTGCCCTGCCTTGACTGCCGCTTGTTTGCACACCCGCATGACGATTTTGTCTTCGATGGATGGCATTCCCGGCTTGTTGCCTTGTTCGAGGTCGTCCACGATTCCGCGTATCAACTCCGCTGGTTCGATATCGGAGAGGATTGCCGGGACTGCGCGCACGATGAAGATGTTCGGTCCGAACGGCTCGAGCTCGAAGCCCAATTCATGCAGTACCGGCAGTTTCTCTTCGATGAGTCGGGCTTCCGGGGGTGCGACCTGCACGCTCTCCGGTGTAAGCGCCATCTGCGTCACCGTCTTCTGCCGCGTATACTCCGCCATGAACTGTTCGTAGAGAATACGCTCATGTGCGGCGTGCTGGTCGATCAGGTACATCCCCGCCGGGGCTTCCGCGACGATGTAGCTGGCGGCGATTTGCCCAACCACGCGCAGCATCGGCAGCGTACGTGGCTGCGCGGGCGCGCCTAAGCCCTCTGGAATGGCTGTCGGGTCGTCAGCTTGGGCATCGAACGACTCCAGTCCTTGACGCTGGCGTGCGTACTGCCCCGGCGAGTCGAGCGACAGCGGCATGTCCATCTGCTGACTGGGCTGATGAAAATGCGGCGTACCCCCGCGCAGCGCTGGCGACTGTGAACCACCGATAATGGCGCGGCGCACCGCGCGCTGCACCGCTGAGAATGCCGCATCGTGATCCCGAAAGCGGATTTCAGCTTTCGTCGGGTGCACGTTGACATCGACATCTTGCGGATTCAGCGTCAGCATCAGGATGGCAATCGGGTAACGTCCGGTCATGAGCAAGGTGTGATAGGCTTGAACTACTGCGTGTGTCAGCCCGGTATCCTGAATATAGCGCCCGTTGACGAACAAGGTGATGCGTGAGCGATCCGCCCGGTTGAGACTGGGCGACGAAGCAAACCCGTAGACGCGAATGTCGTTGTAATCGTCGTCTACTTCGACCATGTTCTTGAGGTGATCGAGTCCGAGTGCGTTGACGATCACATCCGCGAGGCTGCCGTTGCCATTGGTGCGAAAGACCTCGCGTCCGTCCTGTTCGAGCAGAAAGGCGACGTGTGGGTAAGCCATCGCATAGCGGGTGATCACCGAAGCGATCTGCCGCTTCTCGGTCATCTCGCCTTTGAGGAATTTCAAGCGTGCGGGGGTATTGAAAAACAGATTCTCGACCGTGATCACCGTGCCGGACGGCGCGCCAACAGCTTTACGCTGAGCGATTTCGCCGCCTTCGATGGTGAGCGCCGTGCCGGTGGTCTCGTTCTCATGCCGCGAGGTGATTTTGACTTGGCTGACCGAGGCAATGCTTGCCAGCGCCTCACCGCGAAAGCCTAGTGTGCGAATCTCGTAGAGGTCGGACGCGCTTTCGAGCTTGCTCGTCGCATGGCGCAGGAAGGCAAGTTCGATTTCCGCTGCCTCAATTCCGCAGCCATCGTCGCTGATCTGAATGCGTTTGCGCCCATCTCCGTTGATCGATACCCGCACATGCCGTGCGCCGGCATCGATCGAATTTTCGAGCAGTTCTTTCACGACGGAGGTCGGACGTTCGACGACTTCACCCGCCGCGATCTGCGCGACGACCTCTTGCGATAGCACATGGATCGGCATCGTCTCTCACCTTCACACGAACAAGTGTTCAGGCGATAATCTTACCGCGCGCGTATCAACTGCGAAAGACCAGATTGTCGCCTTTGAGTGGGATACTCAGGCAGAAGATGCTGCCCTGCCCTTCTTCACTCTCGACCCATGCATCGCCGCCGTGCCGCTGTGCCACGCTCTTGACGATGAACAACCCCAACCCGCTGCCCTTGATCTTCTTGTGTTCCTGTCGCGCCAGTCGTACGTGACGCTGAAAGAGCTGCTTTTGGTTGTCCGGGCTGATGCCGTAGCCGTTGTCGGCAACCGACAGGATGACGCTCCCGTTCCCAACCCGCGCAGCGACTTGCACACGTCCGCCGTTCGGCGTGTACTTGATCGCGTTATCCACGAGATTAGTCAGCGCCCGCTCGACCATGTTCCGGTCGGCGTTGATGATCGGGACATCCGGTTCGACGCTTGCACTGATTGCCAGTTCGCCTTTTTCGGCAGGCACAAGGTGATTCTGCACAATGCGCTGGATAATTTCCTGAAGGTCGCACTGCTCACGGGACATTTCATAAAACCCGGTCTCCGGGTCGAAACGCCCCGCATCTTGGATGTTGTCCACCAGCATCGTGATCTGCGCGATGCCCGATAGGATCTTCTCCGTAAAGTGCTCCTGTCGCTCGTTGACCGTGCCGACCATCGCCAGCATATTGGCGAAGCCCTGTATATAAGTCAGTGGAGATCGGATGTCATGCGAGACGATACGGATGAATTCGGTTTGGCTGCGGATCATCTTCTTGAACTGCGTGACGTCGCGCAGAGTCAGGATCGCGCCATCCGGGTTGCCCTCACTATCACGCACTTGTTCGAGTTTCGGTACGAATATGCGTTCATCTTCCGATGTCCATTCGGCAAGCAGGTCGCCTTTCAGCACGAAATCGGCTAAAAGCCCTGTACCCAATAGGGCGGTGACGGGTGTCCCTAGCTCATGACTGCCAAACACAGTTTCGGCGGCAGGGTTCATCCCCGTGAGCCGCATTTGTGGATCAAAGATCAGAAGCGGGTCAGGAATGCTGTTCATGATGGACAGCAGCAGGCGATGTGACATTTCGGCATTCATGGCGTTCCCTTCACGCTAACAGCCAGCGCGTATCGAGATCATTATATCTGATCGAGGTAGCTTGCGCCCCCTATCCTTTCATGTTAGACTGTGATTACGAAATTTGCACAATTACATTCAGCCTCTTGGTTAAGCCATGCCAGAAAAAATCCTTGTGGTCGATGATGACATCGACAGTCTCAAGTTAATCGGTTTGATGCTTCAGCGGAACGGTTATGAAGTCATCGCTGCAAGCGCGGGCAACCAAGCCCTCACCAAAGCCGCCAACGAGCGCCCCGATCTGATTATTCTTGACATCATGATGCCTGACATGAACGGGTATGAGGTGACGCGGCGGCTGCGCAAAAACCCGGACACGCAGCGCATCCCGATTATCATGTTCACCGCAAAAACGCTGATTGACGACAAGGTGGCTGGTTTTGAAGCAGGTGCAGACGATTACCTGACCAAACCGACGCACCCCGCAGAACTCGCCTCACGCGTCAAGGCGATCCTTGCCCGCAGCGCCGCCCAGAAGCCGCAGGCAGCGGCACGCGGTGTCGCCGTTGGCATCATCGGCGCAAAGGGTGGTGTTGGCGCGACCACCATTGCTGTGAATGTCGCAGCGGCGCGCTTGCTGGCAGGAGACACGCCGATTGTCGCCGATTTCCGGCTTGGAATGGGCAGCCTCGGCTTATCTATCGGACTGCCGCGCGCACACGGCATGGCGAATGTGCTTGCGAAACCGGTCGAGGAGATTCGTCCGCGCGCTATCGAAGGTGAACTCGTCACGCATCCGTCCGGACTGCGCACCCTGCTGTCGTCGGCGCGCTCTTCCGAAGCGCAGTTGGTCTTCACGCCCGAAGCAGCGGTCGCCGTTGTCCGCTCACTGCGGAGCATGGGACGTCCTGCCGTGTTCGATCTGGGCAGTGGGTTAACCCCACTCACGCACCGGCTTCAGCGCGAGATGGATCAAATCGTCTTGGTCGTCGATCCGACCATCGTGACACTGGCGATGGCGCGCGACATCATCCAAGAGATTATGAGTGGACGCAACGATCCGCAGCGCTTACATGTGGTCGTCGTCAATCGCGCGACCTCATCGACACCACCTTCGTGGAGCGATGTGGAGCAGTACATCGGCTATGAACTTCGCGGGATCATCTCGCTCGCCTCGGACATGGTCATTCAGGCGATGCAGGCGAACGTCCCGGCGGTGATGTTCCAACCAAATGCTGTCGTTTCCAGTCAATTGATTAAGCTCGCCGAAGAATTACATAATCGGGTGCGCCTCCCGGCAGGCGAACAATCGTAGCTTTTTGGTATTGGTCTTATGGATGACCCAATCGAGACGCTTGCGTATCTCGTCGCTCAATCGCGTTCAATGATCGCGTTCACGGGCGCGGGTATCAGCACGCCTTCGGGCATCCCTGATTTCCGCAGCCCGCACTGTGGGCTGTGGGAAGGCGTTGATCCACTTGAAGTTGCGAGTATCTACGGTTTCCGTCAGAATCCCGAAGCGTTCTATGGGTGGGTCAGTCCGCTCGCCCGCGTAATTCTGAACGCTAAACCCAACCCCGCTCACGAAGCCCTCGCTCGCCTTGAGCAGATGGGCATCCTGAAAGCTCTGATCACCCAGAATATCGACATGCTTCATGGACGTGCGGGTAATAAGACCGTGCACGAGCTGCATGGGCATATGCGCGAAGCTACCTGTGTTTCATGCTTCACGGTCTATGCGGGTGAGGCGATCATCGAGCGGTTTCTTGAGGATCGCGTGCTGCCTCGCTGCCCGAAGTGTGGCGGCGTGCTCAAACCAAACGTGATTCTGTTCGGCGAACAGCTCCCGTATCGGGAACTGCAAGCCGCACAGGAGGCAGCGCGCCGCACCGACCTGATGCTGATCGTCGGATCATCGCTGGAGGTTGCACCTGCCAGCGATCTCCCCTTAATTGCCCTGCGCGCTGGCGCAAAACTGATCATCGTCAACTACGAAACGACATTTGTCGATCCGAAAGCCGCTTGTGTCGTCCACGGAAACTGTGCCGAAGTCCTGCCTGCCGTCCTCGAGCGACTGGAGAAAACCGTATGACCTTGACCCGCTCCGGCGAAGAGTCCAATTCGTTCAATCAACTTCTCGCCCGTTACGAACGGATCATGGAGATCGGTCAGCAGCTTAACTCGACGCTGGATCATGCCGCTTTGCTGCGCCGCATCATCGCCGCGGCGACAGAGCTCACGGGAACCGAGTCCGCCTCGATCCTGCTGATCGATCAGGCGACCGGTGAACTGCGCTTCGAACTGGTCGCCAATCTCAATTCGAGCGAAACCGAGTCTATTGTCGTCCCGATGGAAGGCAGCATCGCCGGGTGGGTCGTAACGCATGGGGAACCGCGCGTAATCGAAGATGTGCAGCGCGACTCGAATTTCTTTAGTTCGGTCGATGATCAGCTTAAGTTCCATACCAGCAACATGCTCGCCGTCCCGATGCGCGCTCACAACCGGGTCATCGGCGCGCTCGAAGCCGTCAACAAGCGCGGTGGCAGCTTCACTGGCGAAGACGTAAAGACCCTCACGATGCTCGCGGCGCAGGCGGCGATTGCCATCGAAAATGCGCGCTTGTTTCAGCAAAGCGATTTCATGGCGGAGGTCGTCCACGAACTGCGCAGCCCGCTGGCGGCACTTCGTACCAGCATGACCCTCCTCCTCCGCCCCGATCTTCCCGAAGACAAGCGGCAGGGCACGATCAACACCATGCAGGTCGAAATCGAGCGCCTCATCCGCATGACCAGCGATTTCCTTGACCTTGCGCGGCTTGAGTCCGGGCGTGTTCGCATCGACATCGCCCGCTTTGAACTGGATCGGCTGGTGCAGGAATGCGTCGATGTCGTCGCCTCGCAGGCAGACGAACGCGGTATCGCGCTTGACACAAACATCGAGTCGTTTGTCGTGGACGGGGATCGCGGCAAGATCAAACAGGTACTGCTTAACCTGCTCACAAATGCTATCAAATACAATCGCGAACAGGGACGCATTCAAGTTGCGACCTATACCAGTATGCGCCACGACGAACCCTTCGCCGAAGTATCCGTGCGGGATACCGGCTATGGCATCTCGAAAGAGGCGCAGAAGAAACTGTTCCAGAAGTTCTATCGAGTCGAGGAAACGGCGGATGTCGCCCAAGGCACAGGCTTAGGGTTGGCGATAGCCAAACACATCGTCGAGGCGCACAAGGGGATGATCACGGTTGAAAGTGAGGTCGGCGTCGGCTCCACCTTCTATGTCACCCTACCCCTTGCGCCCTGACTCCAGCTATATATCCAGCAAGACTTTCAAAACACCGTGTTGCCCCGCATACTTGAGGGCATTCATTGCCTCGTCCAGCGGATAGCGGCGCTCGATCAGCGATTCGACATCCACCAGTCCCATATGCAGCAGACGCAGCGCCGACTTAAACGGTCCGCACCGGCTGCCAATTATGCGAATCTCGTTGACAGCGACCTGTGTCAGGTTGGCTTGCGGAATACCGGTATACGTGCTTTTCAGGACGATGGTTCCGCGCGCCTTGACCCATTTGAGCGCCTGCGCAAAACCTTCGCTCGTACCCGTGCAGTCGATGACAACATCGGCACGCAGCGGCTCGATCTCGTCTTCGCCTACGGCAGGTATGCCCCACGCATTGAGCAGACGCGCTTGTTTTTCGCGCCGCACGACGGTAACCAAATCGCAGCCGATCAAGCGCACGACCTGCGCGACGAGCATCCCCAGCTTGCCCGCGCCGATCAAAACGACGCGGTCGCGTGGCGAAAGATGAACGGCTTCGTAGATTTGCAGCGCCGCTGCCAGCGGCTCGACAAACACGGCTTGATCATCGCGTACCGTGTCCGGCACGACATGAAGATTCCGCCGCGTGAGCGCCAAGTAATCGGCAAACGCGCCGGGGTGACGATCAATGCCGACTGTCGTTCGATTCCGGCATTGACTCGGGATTCCGCGCTGGCAAAAGTCGCAGTGACCGCATGCCACGTTGATCTCGCCGACAACGCGCTGACCGGCGAGATCAGGCGCGCCGTCGATCACCTCTCCGACAAACTCGTGACCGAGGATGCCGGAGAAGTTCATATAGCCTGCAACCAATTCGAGATCGGTGTTGCAAATGCCCGCGCGACGTACGCGAATCAAGGCTTGGTCACCATGCGTGCTTGGCTCTGCTGCGTTTCGTTCCAGACGTACACCGTTTTGCACTAAAACTGCACGCATCGCTTAAGCCTCAACCGGGGAAAGCGGCTTCTGCCGGTTGACGAACGGGATTTCGCCCTTTTCCCACGCGACGAGCAGCGGAACCGCGATGAAAATCGACGAATACGTCCCGGTCAGCAGACCAACGAACAGAATACCGATGAACTGCTTGATCGACTCGCCGCCGAACAGCAGGATCGCCACCATGATGAAGAAGGCGTTGAGCTGTGTTGCCAGTGAGCGATGCATCGTCTCCAGAATACTGCGGTTGACAATCGTTTCGTACGGTTCACCTAAGTGCTTGGGGATGTTCTCGCGGATACGGTCGAACATGACAATCGTATCTTGGACGGAGAATGCCAGCACCGTCAGGACGGCGGTCAGAAACAGCGCATCGACCTCCCAACCGAGCAGCAGCCCCGCCAGCGACATAATCCCGGACACGACCAGCACATCATGGATCATGGCGATAATCGCGCATACGCCATAGCGGAGTGCATTCGGAACCTGCCGGAAAGCGATCACGATGAACCCGGTCACAATGACCGAGGCGACCGCGACCGCGAGGAACGCCGACTGGCTGACCTCCTGCCCCACCGTACCGGATACCTGCTCGACGCGCAGGCTCTCCCGGTCAACCGGGGCGAGCACATCCAAGCCATTCAGGATTGCCGTCTGCGTGCTCTCATCTTGAAAATTCGCCCGAACTGACCAGCGATTCTCATCGGGCGATCCAAGCCGTTGAATACTGATGTCCGTGTTGCCGTTCGCCGCAAAAACATCACGGATGCTCGCTTCTTCAGCGCCTGACTCGACAAACTTGATCTCGTAGATGCTGCCGCCAACAAAATCATTGCTCAGGCGGAATAAGCTGCCCGTCGTAAGGACGGAATACAGCATGATGATCACGCCCGGAATGATCACAGCCGCCGAAATCAGAAAGAACAGCCGCCGCTTCTGTACAAGACTGAACATCCTACACCCCCAGCAGCCAAGCACGTTCTTTCAACGGCTGGCGCAGAACATCAACTAACACATTCAGGAACGTACGCGTGACCAGCACTGCTGTAAACAGGTTGATCACCAGACCCAGCGCCAGCGTCACGGCGAAACCGCTGACGATGCTCGCACCCGGCGTCTGCCCGAAGAAGAACAAGACCGCGCAGATCAGGATGGTGGAGAAGTTGGAATCGCGGATCGACTGCCATGCGCGGTCAAACCCCGCGACCAGCGCGTCGTCGAGCGGCTTGCCCGCGCGTAGCTCTTCCTTGATACGCTCAAAGATCAGGATGTTACCATCTACTGCCGTCCCGATGGAAATCAGGAAACCGGTGATCGCGGGCAACGTCAGCGTAATCGGGACAAGCTTGAACACGGCGAAGTTGAGGAGAATGAACACCAGCAGGGCGAGGTCTGCCGCCAGCCCCGGAACGCGGTAATAGATTGCCATGAACAGCAGCACGATGATCACGCCGATAATCCCGGCGCGAATGCTCAGGTTGACCGACTCCTGCCCCAACGTTGCGCCCACCGTCTCCGAACTTTCGACGCGCAGCGGGATCGGCAGTGCGCCGGAGCGCAGTTGCAGCGCCAACTGGCGTGCTTCTTCCTCGGTGAACTGTCCCTGAATAATGCCGCCTGTATCGAGTCGTGCCTGAATCGTCGGTGCAGACAGCAGCACGCCATCGAGCACAATTGCCAGCGGTTGCCCGATGTTCGCTTCTGTGTACGGACCGAACAGCGCACCACCTTCAGTTGTCAGTTCGAAGTTGATCACCCACTGCCCGGTTTGCGCGATCTGCGCCGACGCAGCTTGCAGCCCGTCCCCGGTCATAACCGTCTCAAACGGCTGCCCATTCAGGGGATTGACCATCGGCGCTTCGCCGTCGGCATTCGCATCCGCGCCGCCGCGCTGCTGCTGAATGACAACCTGCTGCGTAGTCAAGATACGTCGTCCTTCGAATTCCTGCGCCCGTCCGCCTAATCCGCTGAAGTTCACAAACTCAAGCAGCGCGGTTTCGCGGATGGTGTTGACCGCTTGTTCCGCGTCGGTGACGCCCGGCAGCTCGACAAGGATACGATCTGCACCCTGAACTTGCACGGTTGGTTCGGTGACGCCGAGTGCATTTACACGCCGCGCCACATTGTTTGCGGCTTGGCGCAAATCCTCGGCGGAAAATGAGCCGGGGGGGAGTTCAGCTTGGAGCAGCACCCGCTGCCCACCAACCAGATCGAGTCCGAGACTCTGCTGAACATTCAGGTTAAGATCAGGTATGCCGTCGTTATCGGTATCTATGTGCAGTCCCGTCGTCTCAGGCAGGCTTACCCACACACAGAACGCGACAATCAACAAGATGACAATCAGCCAGCGAACGTGGCTACTCATTCCGTCGTTCCCTTTCCATGACTTTTGCGGAGGTTTTCCGCCAGTTCAACCGGATCGTACGGGCGCATTAACGCTGCCGCGACGATCCTTACGATGACCCCGTCGGCGATTTCGACACTGGCAACCCCGGTGGTTTCGTCGATGGAGATGACTTTTGCGACGATCCCGCCATAGGTGATCATTTCATCACCCGGTTTCAGCTCGCTGACGTACTTCTGTTGTTTCTGAAAATCGCGCTGGCGCGGGAAGATGACGAGCGACCAATACGCGCCGAGTGCCAATACCATAATCACACCGAGAACGACGATTTCCTGCATTCCGCCTTCTTTCTACCTGCCATAACGCGCGCGCAATTATAACGCCGCCTTTTCCCATTACAACTCGCTGTAATGGTTGACCAGATCGGGCGGAACGCCTACAATACGGCGCATGTGGTTTGCAGCGAGGGAAAAAACCCATGTCGAAAAAGTGGTTGCTACTGCTTATAGTACTTAGTTTACTCACCGTTTCCGCTGTAAGCGCGGGGGAACGGGTTTTGTCCGTGAATTCAGGAACTGCCAGCGCCTCATGGTTTATTTCGGGCGAGGCTTCGCTGGTGATGAACGGTTTCGACCTGCAATCACTCGGCATCGCCCGTCCGGCGACCATTGACCGTATCAGTATCTCTGTTGACACCCCCGTGCCGGGAACGCCAATCAGCGTCGTCGTCTATCAAGATGGCAACGGCGGTTCGCCTGTTGACGCCACGCTTGCCGGGCAGACGCAGGTCGATATTACCACATCGGGCGTCTACACGGTGACTTTACCGACGCCGATCTCGGTCACACAGCCCGTCGTGTGGATCGGGTTCTATCTGCCGGTTAACTTCCGCTTCTTGGCAGATACGTCGGGGACCTCGGTGCTCACTTACTGGGCATGGACGCCCAGCAGCACGTTCGATGTAACGCGCCTATCGTCGGCGGCAGTTCTTGGTCCAGCCGATGGGACTGCTCCCGTCAACATCAATATGAACGGCAAAGCGCGCATCACCGCCGAAATCACGGGCGCGGGCGGCAGCACCACCGGGACAGGCGCTGCGCCGGCAGCCCCCGCGAGTATGGCATCGTTGAGCGCGTATCCTTCGTGCGGCAACTTGCTGTGGGATGTTGACGACGAAGTGATCAGTCTCGGAAACGCGATCAATCTCCATTGTCAGGAAGTCGCCGCGTGGAATGCGCCCTCCTCACCGCTCGGTTACGTCCGGCGTGGTCCGCTGTACGACGTGCAGATTTATCGCCCCAACGGCGTCCTCGTGAGCGAACGGCTCGAAGTGCAGGTGACGCACTGCATCCGACCGGACGCTGCCGACTTGAACACCGCTGTGATCGGGAACGCGTGGGGATCGCCACGTACATGGCGTTTGCTGACAACTGTCGTCTATGGCGATCTCGTGTGTGCTGAAGTCCGGCACGGCGGCAATCTCTCGTATTTCGTTCCGGCGGTTGTTCCCGCCACTCAATGAAGGGCAGCAGCACGTGCGCGTCGTAGTCAACACAGCACTGGCGAAACGAATGCGCCAGATTTCTCAATACCTTTTCTTCGTGACCTTCGCCATCCCGCTGCTGGGGTTCTTCATCCTCAACAGCCAACCGGAGAGCATCTTCGTCGCGGTCGTGCTGCCGGTCATCGTGCTGGTAATCGCCCTCGTCGTGACGGTCATCTCGGTGCGACTGGCTAACCTCTGGGTGCGTGTTCCGCGCCCGGAGGAAGTCATCCCGGAAAACCTCAAGGGGATCGGCAAGCAGTCCGTCTTGTACAGCTACTACCACTTCCCTGCCCGTCATGTGCTAATCGCGCCGCAGGGTGTATTCGCCCTCACCGTCATGTACCACGACGGTCGATTCTCGGTCGATCAGGACAAGTGGACGCGCCATCAAAGCGGATTCGCTCGCGTGGCAAGCATCTTCCGCTTCGACAGCATCGG
Organism: Anaerolinea sp.; assembly: GCA_014879865.1. Classification (GTDB taxonomy): domain Bacteria; phylum Chloroflexota; class Anaerolineae; order Aggregatilineales; family Phototrophicaceae; genus Flexifilum. The sequence goes on along the minus strand of JACSRG010000358.1, from coordinate 1,279 downwards.
CAATCCGACCGCCGAAGCCCGCCAAGCCGCCGACCACGTCCAAAAACTGCTGGCGGACATCGCGCCGGATGTCGAAGTGCAGCCGATTATCGTCTTCACTGATCCCAAAGTGGTCGTCGAAGTCGGCGAAACTTCGGTGCCCGTGGTGGCTGCGGACAGCAATCAAAAGAAAGGCAGCCTCAAGGATTACATCTGGACGACGGGGCGCGGGCGTTTCAAAACACTGACACCCGAACAGTTAGAAGCATTTGAGGCGGCGACCGTCGGCACATGATGCTTCGTCGCTCGACATCGCTGTTTGTCGTCGCCGCGCTGACGCTGCTTGGTTTCGCCCTCCGTCTGTACCAAATCAACCATGTCCCACTGCGCGGCGATGAGGCATTCACCGTCATCCACTGGGTGCGCGAACCCCTTGCCGACACCCTCGCGAACATCGCCACGATTGACCCGCAAGCCCCGTTGAGCTATGCGCTTTACAACCTGTGGGGTACGCTAACCGGCACAGGCGAACTGACTGTCCGCTTTCTGCCTGCGCTGCTTAACCTGATCGGCGTACCGGTGCTGTACGCGCTTGGCAAACACATCGGCGGGCGGCGATTTGGCTACATCGCCGCGTTCCTCTGGGCAATCCATCCGTATCAAATCTGGCACGCGCAGGACGCGCGTAACTATGCCATCTGGGCAGCGCTTTCACCGCTGGCAGCATGGCTGGCGCTGCGCGCGTTGGCATACAACCGGCGTATCGACTGGCTGCTGTACGTCGCAGCCGCTGCGCTAGCAGGTTACATCTACTACCTTGAGCTGTTCGCGCTGGTGGTGCTCAATCTCTTCGTATTCGTCACCCGCTGGCGCGAACGCCGTCTGCTGCTGACGTGGATCGCCGTGCAAATCGCCATCGGGCTGATCTTCGCGCCTTGGTATTTGCAGGAGCGGTTATTGTTCAGCAGCGGCTACGGCGGCACGACCGGACAGCTTGATCCGCCGCTCTGGCTGACATGGTTCATCCCGACGCTGACATTCGGCGAATCGCTGCCCCCCGAAGTGAAATCTCTGCTGTGGATCGTGCTGCTCATCGCGCTGGTCTTCGGGTGGTATTTGCTCTGGCAGCGGCAGCGGAAGATTGCCCTCTGGCTCGGCTTGCTCGGCACGCTTCCGCTGATCCTACTCGGCATCGTCTCTACGCGCCTGAACGTATTCACGCCGCGCTACGTCCTTGCCGCTGCCCCGGTGTATACGCTCTTGCTCACCGCGCTGATCGTGTTTCTGCCGCTGCGTTCGG
>JACSRG010000819.1 GCA_014879865.1 Anaerolinea sp. | reverse complement strand
ATGTAACTATAGTTACATCAGTCGCTTTTTTGATCTGGATTGAACACAGATGCGCTGGCTGCTTCTCATCTACAAAGTTCCCAACGAGCCATCGGCACGGCGCGTGTACGTGTGGCGCAAGTTGAAAGGCATGGGCGCGCTTCTGCTTCAGGACTCCGCATGGGTGCTGCCGACCACGCCGCAAACCCGCGAAAAGCTGATGTGGCTCACCGCCGAAATCAAGGAAATGGAGGGGGGCAGCGCGACCTTGTGGGAAGCGGACGCGGCGTTCACCGGGCAAGAGGACAGCCTCGTCCAGCAGTTCACCGCGCAGGTGGATGAACTGTACCGCGAGATCATGACGCAACTGGAACAGACCGAAGTCGATATTGCAGCCCTCTCAAAACGGTATCAGCACGCTCAAACCCGTGACTATTTTCAGTCCGCATTCGGCCAGCAGGTGCGGGATGCGCTGCTGCGACGACGAGGAGATGACTCATGAAGTGGGTGACGTGGGAAAACATCGGTGTCGATCGCATGGCGTGCGCGTGGCTGATTTTGCGCTTCATCGATCCAGCTGCGGAGTTTCTGTTCATTCCTGTCGGGCAGACACCGCTGCCCGACGACTACGAACCCTTTGACATTCCGGGTGTGCGCCTCACGCATCGGGGCGGACACTGCACCTTTCATACCCTGCTGCGCGAATACCAACTGAACGATCCGGTACTGGCACGGATCGCCTCGATCATCGATGAAGCTGATACCGCACAGGAGGTGATGCTTGAACCCGTCGCCGCCGGGCTGGATTTCATTTGTCAGGGTGTTCGGCTGACGAGCACCGATGATCACATCGCCGTTGAACGCGGACGGCTGATCTACGAGGCGCTCTATGCGCAAATCGCTTCTGAAAATCAAGTGAGATGAAAGGATAGGAATTATGAAGTTCGTCACCCGTGAGAGACCAAAAGTGGATCGGGTTGCCTGTCCATGGCTGATCAAGAAATTCATCGACCCCGATGCTGAGCTGCTGTTCGTCCCTGCTGATGCAGTTCTCAGCACCGCTGAACGCGAAGGGGCGCTGCCGTATGATGTGCCGGACGTGGAATTGGGGCATCACGACGGCGGCTCGTCCTTCGAGTCCTTCATCCGCCAATACAACCTAACCGATCCGGCGCTGCTTGAACTGGCGAAAATCGTGCGTGCCGCCGACACGCAGGATCGACAGGCAGCCCCGGAAGGCGAAGGGCTGCGCCAGCTTGCTAACGGCTGGCATTTGCTCGACTGGTCGCTTGAGAAGCGCTTAGAAATCGGCTTTGCCATCTATGACTGCTTCTACGCCGTCTGTCAGGAACGAATCAAGCAGACGGGAAGCGCATGAAGCAGACCATCCTGTTCCTTTGTCCACACAACGCGGCAAAAAGTGTCATTGCCGCTGCGTATTTCAATCAATTGGCTGATGAGAGCGGTTTACCCTTCATCGCGGACTCCGCCGGAACCGAGCCGTCGGACAGCGTGCTTCCGGCGGTTGCCGCAATGATGGAACAGGACGGGCTTGACGTTTCACAGTTCAAGCCTCGCCTCGTCACATCCGACGATTATCGTACCGCCGCGCGGGTGATCTCCGTTGGCTGTATGCCCGAAGCCTTGAAGGACGCCGGCGACGTCGAATACTGGGATGATGTGCCGATGTTCAGCCAAAATCCTGAAGCTTCACGCGACGCGATCCGAACCCATGTGCAGCGTTTGATCGCAGCATTGGCGGCAATCCAATGACAACGGATGCACTCACCCCGTCACAAGAACAAGCGGACGTTCCTCGTGAACCGTATCTCAAGCTGTTTCTGCGATTTTTGCGCTTCGGCGCGCTGGCATGGGGTGGTCCCGTCGCGCAGATCGGCATGATCCGTCAGGAACTGGTGGACGAGGAACACTGGGTGAGCAGCGAACGCTTTAATCGCGTGCTGGCGGTTTATCAGGTGCTTCCCGGACCGGAAGCGCATGAGCTATGTGTTTACTTTGGCATGCTGTCACGGGGACGTTTGGGTGGGTTGCTCGCGGGACTTGGCTTTATGCTGCCCGGTCTGGTGTTGATGCTGCTGCTATCATGGTTCTACCTCACTTACGGCATCCATTCGCCGCTGTTCGCGGGCGCTTTTTACGGAATGCAGGCGGTCGTCGGTGCCTTGATCGTGCGCGCGGTGCATCGCATCGCTGGGCATACCCTGCTCGACCGCTGGCTGTGGGCGATTGCCGTACTGGCGTTTGCGGCTCAAATCGTGGGCATCAGTTTCGCCATAACGTTGACAGTATCCGGTGTGGTCTACCTGTTGATCAAACGAGAACAGAAAATTGTCGCCAGCGTGATCGCAGCAATGGCGCTCATCGGAATTATCGCTGTAGGGTTGACCACGTTTAACGCCAGCACTCCATCCGCGCTAGCCCCTGCGTCAGCCACCGCGACTGGCACACCCTCCACGTTGAGCCTTTTTGGTTCAGGATTGCGCAGTGGACTCCTCACGTTTGGCGGCGCATACACGGTCATCCCGTATCTGCAAAATGATGCAGTCATGAATGGGCAATGGATGACGAATGCCCAGTTCCTCGACGGGTTAGCGCTATCGGGAATACTCCCTGCACCGCTGGTCATCTTCGGGACCTTCGTTGGCTTTCTCGGCGGTGGGTTGGTGGGCGCGCTGGCGCTGACCACGG
>JACSRG010000886.1 GCA_014879865.1 Anaerolinea sp. | reverse complement strand
ATGTTCTTCTTCGACGTGCCGCCCGCGAATGTCGTTCAAGAAACCGTCGTTACATTCCCCGACCACGTTCCCGACCGACCCGGTCTTGAGCGCGACATCCGGGTTGTGGCGGAGCATGTAGGCGGTCACCGCGTCGGCGACCTTGCCCACGTTGAGCGTGTTGGTCAGCAGGATCGGCGTTTCGATCACGCCGCACTCGCGGATTTGCTCGAAGCCGGTCGCCTTGCCGAAGCCGTTGATCGTGTGGACGCCCGCCGCGACTTTCTCGCGGAACAGATTGCCCTCATGCGGCAGGATCGCCGTCGCGCCCGTGCGGACGGGTCCTTCGCCTTCGACCCATGTGCCTTCGCCTTTAATCAGGGTGACGTGTCCCACCAGCACGCCGGGGACATCGGTGATCGCATTGAGCGCCCCGGTGGGGAGTCTGCCGGGGGTGACGCCAAAATCGCGTAAGCGCATAATTGCACAATACCTCATTGGTCAAATTAAACAATATCACTTTGATTGTAGCGCGGGGTTTGTGCGTGGAACATAGAGACTCATCATGCTAAGACCCGTGTTGTTGCTCCTCCTGTCGTTCACGCCTGATTGACAAATCGAATAAATGTTCTTATGATGGGGCGGTTCGTTCTTACGAACCGTATGACGAAACCAGAATCAGGAGCGAAACGATGTTCAAAGACACCAAAGCATTTAGCGGCTTCTCCGTCGATAACATCGAAAAAGCGAAGGCGTTTTACCGCGATACGTTGGGGCTCAACGTGACAGAAGAGGACGGACTGCTGAACCTCAACATCGCCGGGGGCATTCCGATCATCGTGTACCCCAAAGACAACCACGCCCCGGCGACCTTCACGATCCTCAACTTCCCGGTTGCCAGCGTCGAACGCACAGTTGACGATCTGACCAAGCGCGGCGTCCGCTTTGAGATTTACGACGAGCCGGACTTGAAGACCGATCACAAAGGGATCATGCGCGACAACGGTCCGACGATTGCTTGGTTCAAAGACCCGGCAGGCAACATCCTCTCGGTGATCGAAGCGACCAGTTAACCGCCGCGCAGCGTCCGAATAATCTCCTCGGTATGTTCGCCGTGCGCGGGCGGCGGCAAACGGATTTCGGTCGGCGTTCCCGAAAAGCCGACCGGATGCCCGATCATCGGGATGCCGTCGAGCACGTGAATCAGCCCGCGTGAGGCGACGTGTGGATCGGCGAGCATATCCGTCACCGTGTTGACCATCCCCGCCGGAATACCCGCGCGCAGCACCTCATCGACCCACGCCCGCGCCGGGCGCGCGCAGAAGACGCCGTCGAGAAGATCGACCAGCGCGGCACGGTTGGCGACGCGCGCCGGGTTGGTCGCAAAGCGCGGATCGGCGCTCCAGTCGGGATGACCGATCAGCGCGCACAACTGGCGGAACTGTCCATCGTTGCCCACCGCCAGCGCAAATTCGCCATCGGCGGCGCGGAACGGCTGATATGGGACGATGCTGGCGTGCGCGTTGCCGTAGCGCGGCGGTGTCTCGCCGGAGACGAGCGCGTTACTGGCGACATTGACCAGCGCGGCGATCTGCGTGTCGTACAGGGCGATGTCAAGGTGCTGCCCTTCGCCAGTGCGGTGCGCGTGGAACAGCGCCGCGAGGATCGCCGAATGGGCGAACAAACCCGCGATCACGTCGCTGATCGCCACGCCGACTTTGTGCGGCGCGCCATCCACCTCCCCGGTGATCGACATGAGTCCGCTCATCGCCTGAATGACGAAATCGTAGCCGGGGCGGTCGCTGTATGCGCCCGTCTGCCCGAAACCGGTGATGCTGGCGTAGACCAGACGCGGATTGATCTGCCGGAGTTCTTCATAGCTCAAGCCGAATGCCCGCATCCCGCCCGGCTTGAAATTCTCCACGAGGATGTCACTGTGCGCCGCCAGCGTCCGCGCGGTGTCCTGCCCGGCGCGGCTTTTCAGGTTGAGCGCCACGCTGCGTTTGTTCCGGTTGACGCACAGGTAGTAGGCGCTGAACTGCTGCCCGTTCTTTTCGAGCCATGGCGGACCCCATTGGCGCGTATCGTCGCCGCGCACGTCGTCTTCGATCTTGATCACGTCCGCGCCCATGTCGCCGAGCAGCATGGTACACAGCGGACCCGCCAGCACGCGCGTGAAGTCGAGGACACGGATGCCCGTTAGTGCGCCCAATCCAGACCTTTCCAGATGTGCATAGTGTTCTGGTTGTGCTTGGTAAAGCCGACCTGCTCGTAGAAGCCGACGAGATGATTCTCGCAGCCGAGCAGAATCTCCTGCACATGCGCCAGCCGACCGAGCAGCGCCCGCACCAGCGCCAAGCCGATCCCCTGACCGCGTGCGCTTTCCAGCACCATCACATCTTCGATGAAGGCGCGGTACAGGTCATCGGTCACGGCGCGGGCAAAGCCGACGAGCTGATTGCCGCGCCACGCCCCCACCCAGACAGACTTTTCCAGCATGAGCTGAACATCCGCGCGGGTGCGGTCTTTCGTCCAGACGTTTTCCGCGAACAGCGCGAGCAGATCGTCCGGCGGGATCGAACGGGTAAACGAGTAGTCAATGTCCATAAGCGAGAATCAGACTCCATCAACGAAACGTGTAGGGGCATGATATACCATGCCCCTACGAACGCGCCATTGGCTGGCGGATGATCGTCTTGAGCTTGTCCGGCGCG
>JACSRG010000627.1 GCA_014879865.1 Anaerolinea sp. | reverse complement strand
ACGCCATCGTCGTCGTCGGGTCGTACGGCACGTCATTGTAGCGAATCTCGAAATGCAGGTGCGGACCCGACGAATTGCCCGTCGAGCCAACCGCGCCAATCGGCTGCCCCGGTGAGACCATCTGCCCACAGCCCACGTTGATATTCGACAAGTGTCCATAGAGCGTGGTGAACGGTCCATGCGCGAGGACGATCAAGTAGCCATAGCCCCATGTGCTCCACCCGCGAAAGATCACCGTCCCGCCGTTCGCGGCGAACACCGTCGTGCCTTCCGGCGCGGACAGATCGACGCCCGTATGGAACGACGTGAAGCCGCGCACAAAATTATAGCTGCCGATGGGCTTCCACCAACCGCCGCCGCCGCCGGGATTATCCGTCAAGCCGCATGACCCCGGATCACCGGGCGCGAAGGAGATTTGCCCGCCAGCGTTGCCGTTCGAAGCATCGCCGCCCGTGCGTTCGACGGTCGGATTCCAGCTAATCTGCTCGGCTTCACCGCCGGGGATCACGACCTGCGTGCCGCTTGGCAGCAGCGTGTCCGCCGTCATGCCGAAGAAGTCGTTGTACTCCGAGTCGAGGATCGTGTCGGCGCTGACGCGGAATTCTTGCGCGATGCTGGTAATCGTCCGCTCGGTCGTCACGGTGATATACGCGCCGTCGATGGGCAGGATGTTGATCACCCGCCCCGGTCGCAGCCCGCCGATGATGTCACGCGAATTCGCCCACGCGATGCTTTCCGGCTTCAAGCCGAAGCGGTCGGCGATTTCGTAGATCGTATCGCCCTGCTGAACCGTGTACTGCACCACCTCGGCGCGCGGGCGATCCGGCACGATGGTAAACGGATTGTAGTCGTTGCGCAGCACTTCCAAGCCGACCTCGGCACTGACCAACTGCACGGGGGCAGCCAGCAGCGCGGCGGCTTGCTCCGGGCTGAGAGTAGGAGCAGCCGCAGGATTAATGATTTCACCTTCGGTATCGCCGCCCTCGGTCGTCGCCGGGATAGTCGTCGGGGGGAGCACGGTTTCAGTTGGCGGCAGCGTCACCGCGAGCGGTGGCGGCGTCGGCGCGGGATCCGCCGGAGCAAAAATGAGCAGCGCTGTTGCAATGGTCAGCCCTGCCGCGCCGATCAGCGACAGCAAGCCGACAGCCCGCCGCCATGCCGGAATCTCGCGGACGACTGGATTACGTCCGGTATCCGCAAGGTGATCAGGGACAGGCTCGTCAGTGTTCAATAGGGGCATAGTTGGTTAAAAACCTCTTCTTCGCCATTGACGTTCGCTATGCTAGCGCCATGTCGCGATGGTGACAAGGTTTAACCGCCCACCATCACCCCCTCTCCGCGTTTGCACGGGAGAGGGGATGGTGAGCACAGCGCTAACCCGATCTGCCGATTGTCCATGTGGGGGTTGGCTGCAAGCAGAGGAATTCTTCGCAGGGGAAGCCGTCGAAATCCGGGTCGAGACTGGTGTTGCCCGCCGCCAAGCACGCCCGCGCCTGATCGCAGCTTGCCAACTGCTGGCAGGTGAAGGTGATCGACGGGCAGAAGACGCCTGCACCCGGCGTGAACCCGGCGACCGTCGGCGTAGTGATGATCACGTTGCCCTGTGCATCGACGGCGAGGCTCTGCCCCGCCAGACCGCCCGCGCCGCTGACATCGGTCAGCAGGATGGCAAATTCGCCTTCAATCGGCACGGTGCGCGTCGTCCATTCGAGATCGCTCACGATCACGATGTACTGTCCGGTCTGCGTGATCAGCAGCGGCGAAATCGTGGCGAGTCCGCCTGTCTGGTTGACCGAAGTCGAGCCGATGAACTGCGTCGGGTTGGTGAACGGCGCGACGACGACACGTGGTTCGACATTGCCGCGCGTGCGGATGATCTCGATGCGGAGTGACTGCCCGACCGCTCCGTCGAAGCAGAAGCCGCGCACATAGCGCCGCGTGCTGAGCGTCCCCGTGCGCACCTGCCCGATGCGCAAGCGCGGCACGATCTCGCTCTGACCGTTGTAGGTGAAGCGGCATTCGTCTTCTGAAGGCGTGCGGTTGGCGTCGGTGACGAGCGGCGTCAGCCGTTCACGCAGCGATGCCATCAGGCTGTCCGCCGCGTTGATCGCGTCGAGTGCCTGCGTCACCACCGCCGAGCCGACGAAACCTTCGGCAGGCTGCGGACGGCTGCAAATGTCGATGAAGGCGTCAATCGCCGCGCGCAGATACGCCATCGCCTGATTGAAGTCCGCTTCGAGCGGGGTCAGCGTGGCGCTGAACGCGGACAGCAGCGGCAGCGGGATGTTGTAATCCGACGGGCGCGCGGGGTAATTGCCGCAGGTGACGCGGTTGCCGATGGCGATCTGCGTCCAGATGGCGCGGATTTCATCCAGCGATGTCTGCGCGATGTTGACGCGCGCCAGCAGCAGCGTCAGCGTGTCGTTGAGCGAGTCGGTCGTCGGGTCGGACACCGGCACACCATCCGCCACGATCCCGCCGATGGGCAGCACGTCGAGCACGCCGAGTCCCTGCTGGAATTCGACGAACTGCGAAGCGACCCAACCGAGCGTCCCCTCGAAATTGACCTGTACCCAGTTGTTCGAGCGGGTACGACCGAGCAGCGAGAACACGGTGTAACGCGGTGCGTTCGCCAGCACCGGGTAACCCTGACTCGGACCACTGCGCACGCGCAAACCGCTGTTCGCAAGGCGT
>JACSRG010000156.1 GCA_014879865.1 Anaerolinea sp. | reverse complement strand
CGGACGCCTACAATGCGGAGGCTGCCAGCCTCGCATGGGAGCGCACGCTCGATTTCCTCAAGCGTTCAGCGGAGCAGTCCTAGCCGACGTATTTCGTCTTGAGCGCTTTCGCGGCGAACGCGGCAAGGTCATGGAACAGACTGCCCGCGTTCGCTTCTTTTTCGTCCTGCGGCTGAGTCAGCAGCCCGTCGATGCGCACGCGCATGGTTTCGATGTCGTTGGTGTGCGGCGCAAGGTGTTCGAGCAGCAGCTTGTGCGCGCCTTTGCGCTCCATGACTTCGATGCCGTCGAGAATCTGGCGATGCGCAGGTCCTTCCCAGATGTCGAGGATCATCGCCTCGCGCAGATGCCGCTCGACGCCAAATTCCACCAGCGTCCCCATGCCGCCGTTGACTTCCATCGCCCACTTTGCCATGTGTACGGCGACTTCAGCCGTCCAGTATTTCGCCAGATGCGTGATCAGCCGGAACAGGTGGAAACGGTCGCTGTATCTGGGGGCGGGTTCGCGCCAGATTTCCTCGGCGAGGCAGACGGATTCCCACGCCAGCGCGAACGCTTGGCGCAGCGTCTCGACGTTATCCTCGAACTGCTTGCGCATGAGCGGTTGATCGACGAGCGCCTTGCCGAAAATCTGCCGGTTCTCCGCGAAGGTCAGCGCGTCCGCCAGCGCCCGGTGTGCCAACGCCGCCGCGCCCATGCTGTTCGACACGCGCGAGAGGTTCAGCACTTCCATGATGTGATAAATGCCGTGTCCCGGTTCGCCGAGCAGGTACGCTTCGCTGTCACGCAGTTCGACTTCGCCCGTCGGGACGGAGCGCGTGGCGATCTTGTCTTTCAGGCGGCGTACGAGATAGTTCAGTTCGCCATCCGCGCGGAACTTCGGCACGACGAGCAGCGCCAAGCCGCGCACCCCCGCCGGAGCGCCTTCCGGTCGCGCCGCGACGACGGCGACTTCCGCGCCCGCGTTGGACGAGAAGTATTTGTCCCCGGTCAACAGCCAGCGATCCCCATCCTGTCGCGCCGCTGTCTCGACTGTCGCGCCCAAGTCCGACCCGCCGCGCAGTTCGGTCATCCACGTTGCGCCCTGCCAGATGTCCCCTTCGCGGCGCAGCATCGGCGTCAAGAAGCGCGCGCGCACGTCCGGCGCGGCGTACTTGGCGACGACTGCCGCCGTGCTCAGCGAGACGGTATACGGGCAGTACAGACCGGGATCATAGTATGAGGTCACGTAGCCCACCATGAACGACTCGCGCAGCGTGTGTTCGAATCCGCGCCAGATTGCGCCGACCTTGTAGCCCTCGTACAACATGCGCCAGTAGTCCGGCGGGAAGCAGATCTGGTCGATGCGATTGCCAAAGCGGTCAAACTGCTTGAGCCATGGCGTCCCGGCGTTGTCCACCGCCGTCGAAATGGCGCGCCCGTCTTCTTCCCAGAAGGTTTCGTACTTGGCGAGATAGGGATATTCCGTTTTGAATGCATGTTCCAGAAATTTGGTCGGGGAAAGTATCAGTTCAGCGCGCATGATCCAGCCCTTTCGTTGGGTGCCGTTAGGTCTATTTTAACGCGAGTTGGCGCTGTTGGTCAGCGTTGATGCTATACTGAAAAGCGTAAATCATGTCAGAAAGAAAACAGCCGATGAAGATTCTCCTCGCAGGGGCGACGGGCGTTGTCGGACGCCTGCTTATGTCGCAGTTGGTCAGCGCGGGGCACAAGGTCACCGGGACGACACGCAGCGAGGCACGCGCCGAGATGATTACGCGGTTAGGCGGGCGTCCGGTGCTGCTCGACGCGCTGGATCGCGATGCGGTGCTCACGCTGCTGCGCGTGGTGCGCCCGGACGTCGTCATCCACCAGCTCACCGACCTCGCCACGCGCGATTGGGCGGCAAATTCGCGTCTGCGCATCGATGGCACGCGCAATCTGGTCGATGCGGCGCAGGCGGTCGGCGTCGAGCGCATGATCGCGCAGAGCATCTCATGGGTGACTGTCCCCGGTGACCGACCGGCGCACGAAACCGATCCGCTCGACCTCGCCGCACCGCCGCCGCGTGACGAAACCATCGCCGGGGTTGCCGCGCTGGAACGGGCGGTGCTGGAACTGCCGGTTGGCGTGGTGCTGCGTTACGGTCGGCTGTACGGCGCGGGGACGTGGTACGCCCGCGATGGCTGGAACAGCGAACGCATCCTTCAGGGGGAAGTCAGCGCGACCGAGGCGGTCGTGTCCTTTCTGCATGTCGAGGACGCAGCGGCAGCGGCGCTGTGGGCGCTGGATGCACCCGCCGGGGTGTATAACATCGTGGATGATGAACCCGCTTCCGGGTGGGAATGGCTGCCTGTGTACGCCAAGCTGATCGATGCGCCGCCACCGCGCATCGCCGCCGGACGTGAACGGTGGGAACGCGGCGAGTCGAACGCGAAAGCGCGCGAACTCGGCTGGCGTCCGCACTACCCGACATGGCGTGAAGGCTTCGCCGCCGTGCTGCGCACGGAACAGGAAACCGGATAGGGACGAGGCATGTCCTCGTCCCATTTAGCCGATGCTCGTGTGTCGGTTATGCCGGAGACTGGAGCTTTTGCAGCACCGCCTCGAGGCGGTCATACGACTCGTTCGCGCCGTATTCCATGCCGGAGGCGACGTGTCCGTCGCGGTGTTCCTTCGCCTGATAGAGCAGATGCGAGCGCAGCGTCGTCTTGCCGTTCACTTCGGTGAGCGTCGTCGTCACCACATACTCCGTTCCCGGCATGGCTTCATAGCCTTCCGTGTGCACCAAGCGATCCGGCGGCACGATCTCGCGGAACACGCCGGAGAAGGCGACTTCTGACCCGTCCGGGGACTGGGTCGCGTAGCGCCACTTGCCGCCAACGCGCAGATCGACATCGCACACGGTCATCGTATCCTCGTGCAGTCCCCACCAGCGCCGGATGTGTTCGGGCTTCGTGAGCGCGTCGAAGACGAGGTGACGGGGCGCATTGAATTCGCGCGTCATGACGACTTCCAGATCCGAGGGCATGGTCAAGCTTAAGCTGCCGGTCATCTTACTCTCCTTGATCACTGATCCTGCATCTAATATACCATATCGGCTATATAACTGTCAAGGTATATAGAGAAAATTCGTGCTATTGATTTGCTGGCTGCACGAACTTCGCGCGGATGCGATCAAGCTGGTCGCCGGTGACGCCGCACAGCCGTAAATAGCCTTCGGCGCTGCCATACTCCGCCCGGACGTAATCGAGCATAAACTGGATCGTCTCGGCGTCCGCGCGCACGTCGATCTCAAACTGCTCCATGTCCTGACCTTCTGCCTCGGCAGTGACGCGCCACTTGGCGATCAACGGCGTCAGCCGGACGTACGTATGCGCGTAATCCTCGGCGATTACCTCGTCGGGGACGCCGAGCGCGCCGAGCAGCAGCGCGGCGATCATCCCGGTGCGATCTTTGCCCGCGAAGCAGTGAAACAGCACGGTGGGCGTTTCTTCGGCGAGCGCGGTGAAGATCGTGCGCAGCGCAGGCTGGCACAGCGGCAAATGCGCGACGTAACGCTCGTGCATCGGCGCTTGCTTCTGATACGCTTCCTGCCACGCCGCGCCGCTCGCCAGCTCGTCGCCGACAAACGGCAGATGCAGATAATTCACCATTTGCGACCCGGCGAACACGTCCGGGGACATCTGCAATTCTTCGCTTGTCCGCAGATCGATGATCGTGCGAATGCCATAGTCGATCATCTGCTGCTGTGCCGCAGGCGTGAGTTGATGCAAGCAGTCGGCGCGGACAAACACGCGCGGGCGGGTCACGCCGCCGTCACGGGTCGGCAAGCCGCCGAGGTCGCGGATGTTGTATGCGCCTTCAAAATCGAGGTGAGTCGCTGGCAAGTTCAATCTCCTATGCTGCTGAATGCGTCAGCCTTAGATGGCGTAACCGGGGCGCGGCGTGCCAGCCCGAAGATGAACAGTCCCGCGAAGATCACGGCGACCACCACAATATACGGTGGGACGATGGTGATCCCGGCGCTGTCTGCCAGCGCGCCCGCCAACCCCGGCATGATCGCCACGCCGATGCCCGCGCCCGCGACTTGAAAACCAATCGCGTTGGGAGCGTATTCCGCGCCGACGACGCGCGGCGTGTTCGAGATCAACAGCGGGAAGATCGGCGCTTGCGAGAAGCCGAGGATGATCAGACCGAGATAGCCGAGTTCGGCAACCGGATTCCACCAGAAGAGCAGCGCGCCGATCAACGCGGCGACGATGCAGCCGATCAACACGCGGTAGGAGAAACCCTTGAGCAGCGTGCCAAAGATCATGCGCCCGATGGTGAAGCTGCCCCAGTACACACTGACGAGAATCCCGGCGAATGCCGCGTCCACGCCGCGCGCTTCGGTGAACAACTGCGATGACCACTGCGCCGGGGTGACTTCCAAACCGGCGTAGAGCAAGAACAGCAGAATCCCCATCCAGACAATCGGGCGGCGGAGCGTCGCGCCAATGCTGATGCGGTTGCCTTCGACGTGGTTGACCGCCGACACTTTCCACCAACTGATCGACAGCGCGAACGCCACGACCAGCAGCACTTCGAGCACGGCGACCGCGCCATAGGCGACGCGCCATGACTGGTCGCCGCCGAGGATCGCCGTGACGATCAGCGGGCTGATCGTCGTGCCGATGCCGAAACAGGCGTGCAGCCAGTTCATCGCCCGCGCGCCGTGATGTTCGGCGAGGTAGGCGTTGAGTCCGGCGTCGGTCAAGCCGTTGCCGACGCTGGTGATAAACCCGGCGAGGATGACGATTTCCCACTGCGGCGCGATCACGTAGCCGGACAAGCCGAGCGCCATCGCGCCCGCGCCGACGATCAACAGGCGACCCGCGCCGATGCGCGCGGCGACCGTCCCACTAAAGAAGCTCGCGCCGAGGTAGCCGAGTGTGTTCGCCAGCAGCAGCGCGCTAAGTGTGGCATCCAGCGCGATATTAAACTCCTCTTTCATGGGAGCCCATGCGAGGTTGATGAGTCCGCTGACCAAGCCGAGACCGATGAAGGCGGCGTATGCCAGCCCGATGGTGATGACCGACCGATTGAACATGTTGATCCTTATAACTGCGTATTAATTCATGTGGACGAAGCATGCCGCGTCCCTACTTCACGGCGACCACGCCGAAGGCTTCCGTGCGGCGCGTCACGGTGCGAAACCCCGCTTTACCCAACCGCTCGACCACGCCCTTGGCAATCCGCGCCCCGAACGGGCTTTCGAGATCGCCGATGTAGTGGAACAGCCGCCCATTGGGTTTCAGAATGCGGTAGAGTTCGCGATAAAACTCGCCGGAGTATAAATCACCTGCCAACTGCATGGTAGGCGGATCATGGATGATACGGTTGAATGTCTCCGGCGCGAAGGTCGCCACCTCGTCGAAGCTGTCGCCGATCCGCCGCTCGATCTTCGAGTCCTCGAACAACTCGCGTGACCACGGATTGTGCCGCGCGACTTCGACCACCGCCGGGTCAAGCTCGACGGTGATCACGCTGTCGGCGGTCTTGGCGGCTTGAATCGCCGTGTAGCCGAGTCCCATCGACGTATCCAGCACCCGACCCTGCGGCGCTGCCGCCTTGATCTTGGTCAGCGTGTCGTGATACGGATTCGTCCCTTTGATCCGGTGCATCGGGAAGCCCGCAATCAGGATCGTCGGCGCGCTGCTGGTCGGCATGAGCGAACAGTGGCGGTTAGTCACATCGGAGAACGCCTGAATTTTGCGGATCGTATCGCCGTCGAGTCGGAAGCATGCCACTTCTTGATCGCTGATCTCGGCGGCGTCCGCCCATGACAGGCGCGATTCGTCAGGGAAGCGGACGCCGTCTGCGTCGAGCATCACTTCGACCGTGCTCAGCGCGAGGTCGGGCGAAGTCGTGGCGCTGGAATCGCCGCGTTTGCGCGCTTCCAGCAGCGGGTTGACCTGAAAATGCGAGAGCACAATCATGGGCGCACCAGTTCGACCCAATAGGTCGTCCCCATGCCCTCGGCGGTGTAGCCGTACTGCCCGTTGTATTCGAGATACCACCACGCCGTACCGTCAGCACATTCGGGACCAGCGAGCACGCGGAACTGCGCGCCGCCGGGGAGTTGCCCGACGAGTTCGCCGCTGGTGGTCGGCGTCGAGCGGAGGTTGTTCGACGCGCCGGGAGTGACGCGCGCCGTTTGTCCCTGCCAGATACGCGAGGGCATGAAACCGGGACAAACCGGAAGCTGCGCCAGCATGACTGCCTCAAGCTGAGCAAAATTCGGGAACACAGGCGTAAACAGCGCCGGAGTCGCCGCGACGCTCGCGCCTAACGCCGGGCGGCTGGCGATCAGGTAACTCTCCGCGTTGAACTGCCCCGCCACGCCGAGTTGGAAACTGCCCGTCAGCGTGTAATGGCGCACATGCACCGTGCCATCGGGGAAGCTGGCGATCCCGACGAAGCCATCCGGCGTGCCGACGATTTCGACGGTCGGATCATCTTCGATTTGCAGGTCACGCCCGCCGCCCGTTCGGTCGAGCAGAGCCCATCTGCCGCCCGCATTCGTCAGCACGGCATTGCCGTCATTGACCCAAGCGAGAGGTGCTCCGGTGATGTTCACCGCGTTCGGATCGTGGAAGATCACCGGCGTCGCGGGCGAGAGCGCTTCGCTCTGCGTCGGCAGGTACTGCGCTGACGGTAAATAGGTGATCACGTTCGACGGGCTAAAGTATGCCATCGGTTCTGTGCTAAACGGGTAGTCGTCCGAGAACGTGAGCGCAACGATCTCGCCCGTCGCCGCCAGTTGATCCCCGAAGATCGAGAAAATTTGCCCGGACGCGGGGTTGTAGACCGCCGTATCAGGATTCCATGTGCTGTATTCGCCTTCGAACGGCGGTTCACAGGCATAGCAGGTCGGATGGAAGTGAATGCCGTTGGCATCCCACGCGCCGAGCATGTACCAGCCGATTATCAGGTCGTCGGACGTGTGTGCCGCCAGAAATTCGGGGCGTGACGACTGCTCGGCGAACGCGCCCGCTGCCGCATCGACCACGCCGAAGACGCCGCGATACGGAAACTCTGCGCCAGCTTCTTCATACAGATAGGACAGGCTGAAGCGCGTGCCGGAGGGGTCAAAGCCGCCGATAGTGTAGGCGAATGGCAGTCCGCGCGGCGGGGTGAATTCATACCATGTGCCGAGCTTCAAATCGGCGATGCGCACGGGCAGAGTCACGTAATCCGCTGTGTGACCGGAGAGCGCGACGAAGCGGCGATCCGGCGATACGCGCACGCTGTCAATCGTGTCGGTCGGAGCGATCATATCGGCGGGCAGGGGGATCGGCGTGTCAAGTCCGGCAGCAGTCATGCGGACGAGCGCATAGCCGCTTGCGATCTGCGCGGATGGGCGTGCCAGCAAGACGATTTCCCACGAGGAGGCTTGCGCCGCGACAGGTACAACGAACACGCCGGTGATCAGGCAAACAAACAGCGCGAGGACAAAGCGTTTTCTCATCAAGGTTGCTCCTGTTTACGCTGGAATTATGACACAGATAGGGGGACGTGGCATACGTGCATTTCGTATCCTTCTCCCCCTGTGAGCATTGGTGTGTACCGGCAGGCTTTACGGCTGGTACGATGTGAGGACTTTCCCCATCCCATGCAGCGTGTAGGTGGTGAGCGCCGCCGGGATCACCGCCGACTGCCCGCGCCCGATTTCGACATTCATCCGCCCGTCATCCACCGTCAACGCCCCGTCGATCACCGTGAGCAGGTGGAACACGCCGCCCGTCGGGATCGGCGCGCTTGTCCCGCTGATCGCCGTGAGCGTCGTCGTGAAATACGGGCAGTCCACCAGCAGGCGATTCGGCTCGTCGGTGTGGCGCAGCACGGTCGGCGCGCTGTCGGTGATCGCGACCGCCGTCCCCTTGTCGATGTGCATGGCGCGCGGTTTGCCATCCAAGCCCATGCGCCCCCAGTCGTACAGGCGGTAGGTCAGGTCGGACGACTGCTGAATCTCGTAGATCAGCAAGCCGGGACCGAGCGCGTGCACCGTCCCCGGCGAATTGAACAGCGTATCCCCCACGCCCACCGTGACGTAATTCAACAGCGGTTCGAGCCGGTTCTCGCGGATTGCATCCGCCATGTCGGTGCGGCTCGTCCCCGGCTGCATCCCGTAGACCAGTTTGCGCTCGCCCTCTGCCGCCAGCACGTACCATGCCTCGGTTTTGCCGCGCGGTTCGCCATCATACTGCTGCGCCTGCTGATCGTTCGGGTGCACCTGCACCGACAGCCAGTCCGCCGCGTCAAGAAACTTGACCAGCAGCGGAAATCCGAGCGCGGGATCATTGCGCACGCCGAGCAGGTCTTTGTCGTAACGCGTCACCAGCGCGCCAAGCGTTTGCCCCGCGAGATCGCCGTTGGCGACGGTCGCCGTATCATGGACTTCCCATGCTTCGCCGTAAGGCTCGGCGCTGGGCAGCGTCTTGCCGAGAACGGTTTCCAAACGCCGTCCGCCCCACACTTTGACATGCAGGGACGGCTGCATCAGCAGGGGATAAAGAGAGGGTTGGGTCATGGTTTACCTTCTGACAAGCAGTTGAAAGTTAAAAGTCGAAAGTTAAAAGTAAGAGATCACTGGCATGAATTGAACCACTTTCAACTTTTCACTGCTTTTACTTTCTACTCGGTTACGTTTGCGCGTTTTCCGCCGCGAGCATTTCGCGCGCTTTGGCAAGGATCGCCGCTTCGCCGCGAAACGGCACGAGCGTCTCGATCTCGTCGAGCGGAAACCAGCCCGCTTCATCGACCTCGTGATCGTGATTCGCCGGATCGCCGGAGATGTAACGCATGAGGTAAAAGAAGACGAATTTGTGAATCCGCTTCTTGCCGCGTCCGATGCTGGTGTAGTACCAGTATTCGATCCGGTCGATTAAGCCGATCACGGCAGCATCGACGCCAGCTTCCTCGCGGACTTCGCGCTGTGCCGTCGCTTCGGTTTCCTCCCCTTGATCGATGATGCCTTTGGGAAGCTGCCAGCGATCTCCCACGCGCACAAGTGCGATCTCTGTGCCGCGTCCGGTATTCCGGTAGACCACGCCGCCCGCCGAAATCTGCGTCTCTGTCGGCACGATCAGCAGGCGCTTGCCCACCGATTCAATCCACCCGACCGCGCTGCTTACATCCGGCACGGTATGCCCGATCAGCGCCGCCGTTTCATCGGCGACCCACGCAAACAGCGCCATCTGCGCGAAAATCGCTTTGGCACGGTGCGTCGGATCGTCGTCGGCGTAAATATCGCGCAGCTTATCGACAATGCGCGCATCCGCCCAATCCTCGACGAAACGCCCGTTGTACCACGTATCGACGGTCTCGTTGTTGGCGCGGGCGTGCCATTCGATCATCTGCATCAGCTTGCTGCGCATGTGGCACATGGTGACCGTAGACGAGCGCCAGTGATCGCCGCGCCGGATAAACTTGACGGCGCGGCTGGCGGACAGGTAAAAGTGATTGACCGTATTATCGAATTCGGCGGGCGTTGGCAGCCGCGCCGACGAACTTGCGGGCGGAGTCCGATCCCGGCGCGGATACTTATCCACCAGCGCACGGATGCCGCGCGAGAAAGTCTCGACATAGGGCAGCCGCATCATCGCATCCGCCAGCGTCGGCGCATCCGCGTCCGCCTGCACGAAGGTGAAATCGACTTTCATGCCGCCTTCAAACATCACGACCCATTCGGGATCACCGAAATCGGTGGTGTCGTAGGCAGCTAACCAAACTTCGCCGAACAGCTTGTAAAAGTCGGCTTCGACAAATGCTTCGCGCTCGGTCACAAACAAACACAGGTCGAGATCCGACCACTCGTCGGCATGATGCCGTGTGCGCGCCCGTGACCCGACCACGATCACGGCGCGAATATCGGGGCGTGTTTGCGCCCACGTCTGTACGCGCGATTCAATATCCATCGACCAAAACCTACCCGGAAAGACGAGATCCTCTACAGAGTTGGCGCGGGGATCAGGATAATAATACTACGAATTACGGCAACTTGATTTGTAAACATTGTGTGAACTGATCAAATCACCTCCACCCTTCTTGACACATCACGCTATAATCATCGCGTTTGCGTACCGGAGTCTAAAACATGATCGAAGTAGAAAATCTTACCAAATCCTACGGTGAAGTAGCTGCGGTCAAGGGAATTTCCTTTTCAGCACGTCCCGGTCAGGTGACGGGTTTCCTCGGTCCGAACGGGGCGGGCAAAACCACGACGATGCGAATGCTGACGGGATTCATGCCGCCGACATCCGGGAAGGCGTCGGTTGCAGGCTTTGATGTTTTCGAGCAAAGCCTCGAAGTCCGCAAGCGTGTCGGCTATCTACCGGAAAACGTGCCGCTCTACCGGGACATGAGCGCGCTCGGTTATCTCACCTATCTGGGCGAGATTCGCGGCGTCCGCAACGTGCGCGCACGGGCATTAGAGGCGCTGGATCGCGTCGGTCTCGGTGCACGCGCCAAGAGCCACATTCGCGCGCTCTCGAAAGGGATGCGCCAGCGCGTCGGCTTGGCACAGGCGCTGCTGCACAACCCGCCCGTGCTGATTCTGGACGAACCCACTATCGGTTTAGACCCGATTCAAGTTTTGGAACTGCGTCAACTGGTCACCGAACTCGGTCGTGACCACACTGTGCTGTTCAGCACGCACATCCTCAGCGAAGCCGAACAGGTTTGCAACAGCGTCGTCATCATCAACCGGGGTGAAATCGTGGCGCAGGGCGCGCCGACCGAACTCCGTTCGAGCCTGCTGGAACGCGGACGCCGTGTGCTCGTGCGCGTCGAGATCGCGCCGGAAGCCGCGCTCCCGGTGATCGCCGCGCTGCCGTCCGTCGCCCATGCCGAAGTCGCAGTCGATGGCATCATCGTCACGCCCTCCACCGCCGACTTCGATCCCCGCCCGCACATCGCGCGCGCGCTGATCGAGAACAACATCAACTTGATGGAACTCCGCCCGCTGGCAGTCAACTTGGAAGAAATCTTCCTCGAACTGACCCGCGCGCAAGAAGCCGCCGCTGCGGCTGAAGCTGCGGATACGTCCGAAGACGCTGTTAGCGAAACATCCTCCGAGGAATAATCGATTATGACGGAACTGACGACATCTCCCGAAGTTCAGACCGGCGGATCCCTTCCGTTCTGGGCAGTCTTCAAGCGTGAGCTGATGCTGTATTTTCGCTCACCCA
The DNA here is from genome assembly GCA_014879865.1 of Anaerolinea sp. GTDB lineage: Bacteria > Chloroflexota > Anaerolineae > Aggregatilineales > Phototrophicaceae > Flexifilum. The sequence goes on along the minus strand of JACSRG010000156.1, from coordinate 3,474 downwards.
TCGCCTACGCGATTGCGTTCGCGGTGCTCTTCTTCCTCGCCATCCTGTTTAACGGCTACCTGAGCCAAGCGAACGGGCAAGCGCCTGCGCCATCAGGCTACATCCCGTCGGTGCTGACCTTCCTCACCTTCTTGATCGCCCCGCTGCTGACCATGCGTCTGCTGGCGGAAGAACAGCGCGAAGGCACGCTCGAAGTTCTCATGACGCTGCCGATGAACGAAGGACATTTCATCCTCGGCAAGTTCCTCGCGGCGTGGGCATACTGGACGGTGCTGGTGCTGCTGACGACCGTGTTCCATTTCGTCCTGCTGATGATCGGCGTCCCCGACCTCGGCGAGGCGTTCGGCGCGTACTTCGGCGCATGGCTGTACGGCGGCGCGGTGATCGCCGTGTCGATGATCTGGTCAGCCGTGACCGAAGATCAAATCGTGGCGGCGTTCCTCGGCGCGGCGACCGTGCTGGTGCTCTACCTCGCCGAAATCGCCGCGATTGCGCTGGCGGGCAATGCTGACCTGTCGTGGCTGTCGAACTTCGTGCGCGAACTCGGCTTGCAGGCGCATTATGACGCCACCATGTCGCGCGGAATTTTCCGTGCCGAAGATGTGCTTTACTTCGTCTTTATGATCATCGGTGCGCTCTTCATCACCACGCGCATCGTCGAAATTCGCCGCTGGAGATCGTAACCATGACTCAGCAAACACCGAATGTAACTCCTGAAAACGAACAACCGATCATCCCACCGGGGGTGTTCCCGATCATCGCCATCGTCGGCGTGATCGTCGCGCTCATCAACGCGTCCGCTCCCGGCGGCATGACCGTGCTCGGCTATGGCGGCTTGGGCTTCGCTGTCCTCGCGCTGCTGGCGTGGGTACTGATCGCGCCGCGTCAGGTGCTCGGCTTGCTCAGCGGGCGCACAGCGCGCTACGGCGGTACGAGCTTGCTCGTCACGCTGCTGGTGCTGATTGTGCTGATCGGCATCTACACGGTGGTGCGCGGACAGCAAATCCGCCTCGACCTGACCGAGCGCGACGACTTCTCGCTCACCGAACAATCACGCGAAGCGATGGAAGGCATCGGCAGCGACCCGACACTGCCGCGCGTACGCATCATCGGCTTCTACGGCTCGTCGCAGGCAGCGCGCCGCGATCAAGATACGCCGCTGCTCGAAGACTACACGACGACCAGCGGGGGCAAGATCGAATACCAGTTCGTCGATCCCGAACTCAGCCCGACGATTGCCGACACCTACGGCGTGACGCGCGCGGGTCAGCTCGTCGTCGTACCGCTTGATCCGGCGACCGGCGAACCGAACACGGACAGCGCCGAATTGGTGCAATCGCTCACGCAGACGGAACTGACCAACGCGATCCTCAAGGTTTCGGCGCAGGGCGATTTCCGCGCTTACTTCCTGCCCGTGCAGGATGGCACTGCCGACCAGATGCTCGAAATCCAGACCGGGCTCAATGAGCAGCTTGATTGGACGGTCGAAACTCGCTCTCTGGTGGAACTCGCCAGCCCACAGGGTGATGTCCGGCTGAATGACCCGAACCTCGACGGCGAAGTCATGGTCATCGCGGGTGGCAGCACGCCGCTGGCGGATGAAGAACTGCAAATCATCCAGAATTACCTCGCCGCGGGTGGCGACCTCGTGATCTTCGCGGCGACCGGCTTGAACGCCGAAGGCACATCGCTGGCGACCGCCGAAAACCTCAACGCCTACCTTGAAGCGAACTTCGGCGTGCGCTTCAACAACGACGTGGTCGTCGATCAGCGGCAGGCGTTCCAATCGCCGCTCATCCCGGTGGCGACCGACCTCGACCTGACCAACTTCATCACGACCAGCAGCGTCACGCAGGGCGTGCTGATCTTTGAAGCCCCGCCGAGCATCACCATTTCGGACACGCTGCCCGCCAACGTCACCGTGACGCCGCTGACGCGGTCGAGCGCGAGTTCGTACACCAAGACCGATCTCGCGGCGATCATGGCTGCCGATACCAACGAAGCCGCCGCTGCCGCCGTGAATCAGGCGGAAGGCGACGCCGTCGGTCCGTTCGTGCTCGGTGCTGCCGCCGAAAACACCGTCACCGGGTCGCGCGTGGTGCTGTTCAGCAGCACGGCGATTGGCGCGGACACCTTCGCGCTGTTTGCCAACGCCGATAACTTCGCGGTGGGCTTCAACAGCTTGATCTGGGCGACACGCTTTGACGAGTTCTTCTCGCAGATCACCGTCCTCCAAGACACGCGCCCGCAGGATGCGCCGATGGCGGCAGATGTGGCGACGCTTAATAACATCCGCATCCTCACGGTGTTTCTGCTGCCGTTTGGTATCCTTTTAATTGGCGTATGGGTGTGGTGGACAAACCGGGAACGAGCCCGTTGATACTCGCTGAGAGAGAGGTGTTGGTATGCGTCTAAACCGAGGAACGATTGTATTGATTGTCGCGCTGATCGTGGTGATCGCGCTGGTGCTGCTCATTAATCAGAATCAAGCGAATGCGCCGGGAGCAACCGCCGTCCCCACCGCCGAGCAGGTTGCGCTGCTGCCCGGCATCGACGTTGCATCGCTGACACGGCTGGAAGTTCGCGACAACTTGACCGGTCAGCGCACGGTCTTAACCAAGCCGAGCGCCGACGGGACGTGGCTGATTTCGGAAACGAGCGCATTGAGCGCGGGCAGCAGCGCCGATGTCACGCAGATGAATACGCTCACATCGCTGCTGACCACGCTGCAAACCGCCGACACCTTCGAAAGCGATCAACTGGCGGACTTCGGCTTGGTCAACCCGCAGTACACCGTGCTGGTCACGACACAGGCGGGCGCGGTCTACCTGCTGCATATCGGCGCGCAAAGCCGCATCAACCCCCGCTACTACGTAATTGTCGAGGAAGCCGCCGAAGGCGATTTGCCGACGCCGGAGGTGAGCGCCATCGGTACAGCCGAACCGCTGGCGGCAGGCGACAATATTCAAGGTGCGGAACTGGGCGAAATCACGCCGGAAGTGACCGAGGTCGCCCCGGTTGCCAACGTGACGCAGGCGCAAATCGTCGGCGAAGCCATCGAAGCGACCAACTCCGCCGTCGGGACGCAAGTCGCGCAGGAAGCGGGCGCGACGGCTGAAGCAGGCGCGACTGCCGAGGCTGCTGCTGCCACGCCGGAAGCGACCGTAGACGCTGCTGCCGTAGAAGCGACCGCCGAGGCGACTGCTGAAGCAACCGCTGAAGCGACGGTCGCAGTCACGCCGGAAGCGACGGCGATCCCCGAACCGCTCGTGATGCTCTCTGGCACGTATCGCGTGTATTTGGTGCAGAAGACGACGGTGGATCGCTTCATCGCGTTGATCACCGTGCCGCCGGTGGCAGTCCCGACCGCAGCACCCACGTCGGATCTGCCGCTGCTTCAGGTGACCGATGCATCAGTTGGACCCACCCCCGGCGCGGCGATCATCCCGGAAGTGACGGCGATCCCCGAAGCGA
>JACSRG010000239.1 GCA_014879865.1 Anaerolinea sp. | reverse complement strand
CCTTGAATGCTGGCGATAGTGCCAAGATAGTTCAACTGCGCGCCGACCTCCGGCTCAAAGCCGAGATCACGGAAGATGCTCAGGCTTTCGTCAAACTGGGCTTTGGCATCCACCAAGTTCCCCCGGAACATATCGATCTGACCGAGAAGCTGCAGGCTCTTGGCAATCCCGACCTGATCATGGATTTCACGGCTGATACCGAGTGCAGTCTGTGCCCGACTTTGTGCCTGCGGTAAGCTGGTGTGGTAGATGGCGACTTCTGCCAGCCCGGTGAGGTTGGAGATGACCATCTGCCGGTCGTCGATTTTTTCCGCCAGCGCCATGCTCTGACGATAGTGCTCCATCGCTTCGGGGTACTGCGCGAGTCGGGAACAGGCTTCGCCGAGCAGCTTCAAGAGTTTCATCTGCTGGTGATCGGCATCGGCGATTTTGCCCGCGTCGATCAGGGTCAGCGCATGTTCCAGCCAGTCTTGCGCGGCGCGGTAGTTTCCGCTGAAGCGGATGGCTTGCGGCGCGGCGAGCAGCACATAATGCAGTTCCTTTTCCGGCTCTCCAGCGCGCCGCCAGTGATCGAGGAGTGTTTCGGCGTAAGCCGTGCGGCTGATCTCGTCACCGTTTAGGCGTTCGAGGTGCGTGGCGATTTCACGATGCAGGCTGCTCCGTTCGAAGTCCAACTGTTCGACCAGCGCCTCGCGCAGTTTGTCGTGGGTGAAGCGCCATGTGCCATCACGAAATTCCAGCACCGCCGCGTTAGCGCAGTCGGTCAGCCAATCGTTGAGAGACTTCGAGTCCAGATAACCGCCGGTCTGGACGACCATGTCCAGCAGGCGTAAATCCAACATGCGACCGGCAACAGCAGCGCGTTTGAGCAAAGGCTGCCCCCAAGCGGGCACGCGGTTTAAGCGGCGGCGCACAATCGACTGAATCCCGCCCGCGAGCACCCGGTTCGGCAGCGTCGTTTGACCGATCCGTGCAAGGCTGCCCGCCTCTTCCGCCAGCGCGCGCATGACTTCGATCAAGAAAAAGACATTGCCCTCGGTTTCCCGCTCCAACAGGCGGACGACTTCGGTCCGTCGTCCCACGTCGCCAAGCATCGACGTCGTCAGCGCGCTGATGCCATCGACATTGAAGCGATCCAGTAGGATGATCTGGGCGTTCTTCAGTTCGTGAGGCAAATCCGGGCGTTCGTCATGCCGGTAGCTGGCGACGATCAGCAGGGGGCTATCGGTGCACCCCGCTAGCAGCGCTTTGAGGGCGGCGAGGCTCTCTTCAGCCCACTGCAAATCCTCCAGCAGGAGCAGCGTTGGTTCGGTCTGGCGGCGGAACAGCGCAATGATTGTTGAGAACAGTCGGCTCTGCTGCGTTTCGGCGTTGACTGCGTGGGCGTCGGCGATGGGGCGGTTGAGCAGGTCGGCGATATCGGGAACAAGCGGCTTGATCACGGAGGCTTCGAGATCGTCGGGGACGACGGACAGTAGGAGTTGGCGCAGGGGTTCACGCCACAACTGATAGGGCAGACCCCCGCTTTCGACGCCCTGACCGCGCAGTACGCTGACCCCTTTGACCATCGCACGCGTGCGCAGTTCGTCGAGCAGTCGCGACTTGCCGACGCCGGACTCGCCGCCGACGAGCCATGCGCCGCCTTTGCCGGACATAGCAAGCTCTAGCGCCGCTTCGAGTTTTTGCAGATCACCGCTCCGCCCGACAAACTTTGCGGATTGGAGGATGCTCTCGCGGGTTGCCCGGTCATCATCGATGATTGGCAGATTGACGGCGGCGCACAGATCATAGATGACTTGGTTGGCGTCATGGTAGCGATCCGCTGGATTCTTCGCCAGCAGCCGCGCGATGGTTGCTTGCAACGTGGGTGGCAGATCGACGCTCGAAAAATCGGGCAGGGAGTCGAGGATTTCGTGGAGCAGCATTTCAATGTCTTCGATGTGGAACGGGTAGCGACCCACGAAAAGCTGATACGCGAGCACGCCGACCGCATACAGATCGACCTCTGCGCCGTAGGCGAACCCCTGAACCTGACTCAAGATGATTTCCGGTGCCATATACGGGAGTGTGCCGAGTGTGCCGCGCGCCTCACCCGCATCGACGGACAAGCCAAAATCCAGTACTTTGACGATATCAACCTGTGTCGTCGGGTCTTTGACCACCAGAACGTTGCCCGGTTTGAGGTCACGGTGCAGGATATTCTGCCGGTGGATGTACACCAGCGCGCGAAGTACCTGAACCAGCAGCATGACTTTGGCGGAAGTTGACTGATGAGCGCCTGCGCGCAAGAGCGTGCGTGAGTTGTCTAGCAGCTCCATCGTGAAATAGGGAATATGATCGGCGCTGAAACCGTAATCCAGTACGCTGATGATGTTGGGGTGACGCAGCGAGGCGAGGGCTTGAAATTCGTGCGCGAGGGCGAGCCGAATATCCATATCGCTGCTGCGCGAATTGAACACGAGCGAGTCGACGGACGCGTAGACCCGTTTGAGGGCGACATGCCGCCCGGTTAAGCGATCATGCGCGCGGTAGACGATACCCATTCCGCCTTCGCCCAGAACCTCGTGAAGTTGGTAGCGATTGTTCAGAAGCTCCATTGCGGGAAATGCCTCCCACTCGATTGCGGACAAAGACTGCTGTTGACTCGAGTGCGTTTCAGGTAGTATACACCGCCCGCCAGATGCTCGTTGATGCAGGAAAGGGAACTAGGTTGAATGACACCCTGATGGAGCGGTTAACAGCGTTGGCTGTGATCTTTCTGCGGCTGGGAGTCACGGCGTTTGGAGGACCCGCCGCGCATATCGCTATGTTTCACGACGAGTTCGTCACACGGCGTGGGTGGCTGACCGATGAACATTTCCTCGATCTGCTCGGCGCGACCAATCTCATCCCCGGTCCCAGTTCGACCGAGATGACGATGCACATCGGGTATATTCGTGCGGGCTGGCGTGGGTTGTTGGTCGCGGGGGCGAGTTTCATCCTACCCGCCGCCTTGATCGTCGGTGTGCTGGCGGCGATCTATGTGCAGTACGGCACAACGCCCGCTGCCGGTGCGCTGCTCTACGGCATCAAGCCGGTGGTGATCGCCGTGATCGCCCAAGCGATCTGGAATTTGGGGCGCAAGGCAGTCAAGTCGTCGCTGCTCGGCGTGGTTGGCGTCGCCGTGCTGATCCTGTATCTATTTGGCATCAACGAGATTGCGCTGCTGTTCGGGGCATCTGCCTTCGTGATGATCGTGCAGAACGTTCGCCGTGTGCCGACGGTGGCATTGGTCTTCTTTCCACTGGCGCAGATCGCGTCCGCAAACCTCAGTGAGCTGTTCGCGACCTTTTTCAAGATCGGCGCGCTGATCTACGGCAGCGGCTATGTCTTACTGGCATTCCTGCGGACGGATTTCGTAGATCGGCTCGGCTGGCTGACCGACCAACAGCTCCTCGACGCGGTGGCAATCGGGCAGTTTACGCCGGGACCGCTCTTCACGACGGCGACCTTTATCGGCTATACCATCCTTGGCATTCCGGGCGCGATTGTGGCGACTCTGGGTATTTTCCTGCCCGGTTTCGTGCTGGTGATGCTCACCAACCCGTTGATCCCCAGAATGCGGCAGTCACGCTGGTTAGGGGCGCTGCTCGACGGGGTAAACGTCGCCGCTATCGGGCTGATGATCGGGGTCACGCTTGAAATTGCCCGCGCGGCGCTGATCGACCCGATTACCATTCTGCTGACTCTCGGGGCGGCATTTCTGCTCGTTCGGTATAAAATCAACTCGACGTGGTTGATCCTCGGCGGCGCAGTTGTTGGCTTGATCGCGCGCCTCGTGATCATTTGAAATGATTAGCCTGTAATAGGTCTATCAAAGGGATAATCTGTATGCCGCTGAAAGTGTGGCAGTTCGACCCGGCACAAATAACGCCGTACTACAATCTCTCACTGTGCGAGGCGTTAGCCAGCATCGGCTGTGATGTGCGTTACATCTCGTCGCACTTTCTGTACGATGACAAGCTAGAGATTTCCGACGCGATCACGGCGGATTACCACTACTTCAATCTGCTCAATGACCGCCGCTGGCTGCGCTACCCGTCTTTGCGCAAAGTTCTAAGGGCGGCGAGCTATCCCTTTGAGCATGTAGCATTAGCGCGCAAGATCGCCGCCGATCCGCCGGATGTGTTCCATGTGCAGTGGAGTCGCCTGCCGCTGTTCGACAGTTGGCTGCTGGATCGGGTCAAGGCGCTGAATATCCCGGTGGTCTACACTGTGCACGAGATCATCCCGCTGTTCACGTCCGAGGCAGTCAAGGCGCAGTTGGGGCAAGTGTATCGCAAGGCGGATGCACTGTTGTTCCACACCGACTCGAACCGCGAGGATTTTCACATGATCTTCCCGGATTTCCCGCGCGATCATCTGCATGTGATTCCTCACTTGACGCTCAACAATGCAGTTGCGCCAGCCGGTGCGACACGGGAAATGGCGCGGGAACGGCTTAACTTCCCGAACGACGTACCGATCTTCCTCTTCTTTGGTAGTTTGCGTCCGTATAAAGGCGTGGACGTGTTGATCGATGCGTTCGCCCGCGTGGCGCAGAAGCGCCCCGACGCGCGTCTGATGATCGTCGGCAACCCCGGCAGCCGTGAGGAAATCCCCTCGCTGGACAAACTGGGGAAGTTCCGCTCACACCTGTACATGCGACCGGAATACGTGCCGTTTGACCAGACGTGGCTGTATCACCTCGCCGCCGACGTGATCGTGCTGCCGTATCGCACGGTCTATCAAAGTGGTGCGCTGCTCACGTCGATGGGCTATGCGCGTCCGGTAATCGTCACCGATGTCGGCGGATTCCCCGAGACGGTTGAAGGTAACGGCTGGATCGTGCCGCCGGAGAACCCGGCGCGCTTGGCGGAGGCGATGCTCGACGCGATCAGCGATCCGGAGCGCCTTGCCCGAATGGGGCAGCGCTCACTGGAGCTCTTGAATGAACGGCACAACCCGATCACGATTGCGCGCCAGCTCGTTGACCTGTACCAGCGGTTGGTGCAGGCAGCACCCGCAACTTCATGAGTCAGTACTGCCGGTCAGGGCAAGTTCGATAGATCGTGCTTGCCCGGCAGCAGCCGCCGGAACTTCAGCCCACGGAGCCAGTCAAGATTCGTCTGCGGTTTGCGCGAACGCAGGCGTTCCGCGCCGGTATCCCACCCGAACGACAGTTTAAGCGCGTCTTTCGGGCAGACGTTGATACAGCTAATGCACATCGTACATTCGGTGGACAGCACCCGCTGTTTGTCGGCAATGTACTGCGGGATTTGCACATCCATCGGGCACACCACCACACAGGCATGGCAGTCATTGCACTTCGCCGGATCGCCTTCAAGGCGAAGCAGGGAGCGGCTCGAACTCAGCTTAAGCGGCACGTTGATCGGACAGAAGTATTTGCAGAACGCGCGGTTGTCCTTGAGGATGAACGCCAGCAGCACCCCGGTCAGCACGTACAGCCCCGCGCCGATTAAGAACCACATTAACCCGGTGACCCCATTCGCGCCGTCGTGATAGTCGTAGCCGAACCAGAAGAGCAGCACTAAACCGAGGCTGAGCGCGAAATGCCCATAACGCAGCCAGCCCCACCTGCCGCGCAAGCGTCCTCGACTGCGCTTGAACGGTAGTTGGTCGAACAGGGCGGCGAACCAGCACGCCCATCCGCACCAGACGCGACCGAAAAAGAGCGGTCCCACGATTTTCGCGAGTGCGTAATGGATCACGGCGGGATGCGTCACAGTGATCAAGATGCCGAAGTATAAGCCTTCGGGCTGCATGTTGCCGCGCCCGGAGAAGACCGCCACGCTGAACAGGACGCTGCCCATGAGGAAGATGATCAAGCGGCGGATCGTGTTGCGCTGTTTGCGCGGCGCGATCACATACAGAGCGATTGCCAGCGCGACCGAGACGATCAGATCGATCACGATGAAGGTGGGCAGCGCGTCGCGCCAGACGAGGCTGCCCAACGCGAAGACGAGTATCCAGCCGACGAGGGCGGGGCGGAGATCAAGCGTGCGCGGACGTGAACGCCGCGCGGTGGCAGCCGTCATCGAAGTGCCTTTCGTGTGTTTCCTTTGAAAATTGTAGTCGTTTGCCCGGCGCGAAGTGTCACCGGATTCACATGATCAATGCGAGAATTCCTGCATAGAATAAAAATTGTAATGACATTCGGAGGATTGACTGATGTTGTATGAAATGCTCGAAAGCCACAAACGCGGCGCAGACTCGCGGGAGCTTGATCCCCTGACCGAGTGCGTCAAGGCGTGCTTTGAGTGCGCGGAATACTGCACCATCTGCGCGGATGCTTGTCTATCCGAGGACATGGTTGCGGATTTGCGCTACTGCATTCGGACTGACCTCGACTGTGCGGACATCTGCTTGGCGACCGGGCGCATGGCAGCGCGGCAGACCAAGCCGAGCCGTGAAATCATGCGTGCTCAACTGCAAGCGTGCATGACAGCCTGTCGAGTCTGCGCCGAAGAATGCGAACGCCACGCCGATCATCATGAACACTGCCGCCTGTGCGCGCAAGCGTGCCGCCGCTGTGAAAATGCTTGTCAAGGTCTGCTGACCATTGTCCCACAGTAGACCTACGCTTCCCCGATTCCCCTTTACAAACTTGCGCCGTATCTGTAGAGTTCTGGGCGCTCACGTTATGGTATAGAGGTTCTGGATATGCGACGACTTCTCCTGATGGCACTGCTGCTAACGCTCATTGCCTCCGGCGTAAGCGCCCAAGATTACGAATTTGACCCGACGGTGTGCGCCGAATTTAACGATGGCGGTGCACTCGGTCAAGACTGCCTTGACATGATCGACTGGTTTCCCCGCCCCCCGCACGTCGAGGCAATTGATCTCGACACCTACACCCTCGATAACTACAGCTTTTGGCGCATCGGACCCGACGCAACGCCGACCTATTCTGCCCCCGGCGGCGAAGTCACCGGCGAAATCCCGGCAGGCTTCAACTTCGTCCGCGCCATCGACCTGAGCGTCGATGGGTGGATGCAAATCGAGGATGGACGCTGGATTCCGCGCGAACTGGCGCGCTGGACGCAGCCTTCGCTGTTCACGGGTGTGACTATCGACGACGGCTTGGAATACCCGTTCGCGTGGGTGCTGGATTTGAGCCGCATCTACACGTCGGAATATCCCGGCGGACCCTATTCGACCAATACCGGGCGCTGGATCGCGCGCTACGAGATGGTCAATATCTTCGCCGTCGCGTATGACGACGAAGGCTGGCGCTGGTACATGATCGGACCCAACCAGTGGGTCGAGCAGCGGTTTGTGGCGAAGGCGCTGCGGATCGAACGCCCCGAAGGGATCGACGGCGGCAAGTGGATCGCGGTTGATCTGTACGAGCAGACGCTCGTCGCCTATGAGGACGATACGCCGGTCTTTGCGACCCTGATTTCCAGCGGCTTAGAAGGCTTTGAGACTAACGAAGGCTTATTCAACGTCTGGGCAAACCTGCCTGCCGACGCGATGGCGGGCGCGACAGGTGCGCCGAGCGCGTACGCGCTGCAAAGCGTCCCTTGGGTGATGTACTTCGACGGCAGCATCAGCTTACACGGGACGTACTGGCACGACCTGTTCGGCTACCGCCAGAGTCACGGGTGCGTCAACGTCACGGTGAGCGATGCGCGCTGGTTGTACCAGTGGACACACGAGGGCATCGGCGATACGGATGTCGCGAATACGCCTGTGTACGTCTACAGCTCCGGTGAGTATGGCGTCACCGCCAGCGGATATTAGAGATAGGACTGAGGACTGTGAAAAAGAAGGTGAAAGCCAGCATTTCTTTCAGCTTCGCAGTCCTCAATCGTATTATTTCCGGTATACGCCGACCAGATGCACGCGGCTTTTCGGGCTGAAACGGTCGAGCAATCCCTCGATCAGCACGCTGACGCGGAACAGCGGTTCGTTGAACGCGAGGTACGAGGGATCGCTGACATACTCAAAGCGCACCGGGTGTAACCCGGCAGCGCGCAGTGGGCGATCCAGATCATGCTCGGTGTTGGCGCGATAGTACGTCGGGTTGATGAAATGCTCGTCGCGCGCGTAGATCGCATGGACGACGCGCTGGCTGATGCCGCTCGGAACGAGGCGGCGCAGCAGCACCACATAGTTGTTCTTGTTCGGCGTGATGAACAGCAGATGCCCGCCCGGTCGCAGTACGCGGCAGAACTCGGCGAAAACGCGCACCGGGTCGGCGAGATGTTCGAGCACCCATGAGCAGGTGATCACGTCGAACGAGCCATCGGCGAACGGCAGCGCTGCCAAGTCGCCTTCTACCCCATACGGAATCTCCAACTGATCCGCGAATGACGATACGTAGCGATCCACGCCGATCACCCGCTTGGCGCGTGGCACGAATGCCTTGACCAAGCCGCCGGGACCCGATCCGGCATCAAGCAACCGCGTTTCTTCTGTCACCAGCGCGTCAATCAAATCATGGTAGAGTTCGAGCGCGGGGCGGTAGCCGGGTTTGAGCGCCTTGTAGCGGGCGCGGACGCGTTCCTGCCGGTCGAGCGTAAACATCGGTCAAATCACCACTTTCAGTGTGCCAGCCTGTTCACCAGTATGAATCTTGAGGCTGGTCGGGTAGGCGGTGCGCAGTTGAGCCGCTTCCTCCGTCGTAATGAAATCGAAGCGCGCCAGCAGTTCGGTGACGATGGGCATCAGCGCGCGCGTCGCGCCATCGCTGATCTTGATCACTAACCCGTACCCCGCCTCAGGGAGGCTGATCGCCACCATGCCTTCCGAACCGTCCTTCGCCAGCAGTCGCCCATTTGTGACCTGCATTAACGCCGTGTCCATGCGCCCGTGACCGCTCATCAATACCGGATGCGCGCGCATCGCCGCGCGAATGCTGGCAAGCGCTGCGTTTTCAACCGTGCCGAGCCGCGCATAGCCGAGAGCGACCTGTCGCAGCGTCAGACCAAACGTCGGGACGCTGCACCCGTCGAGCGCGACGGCGATTTGCGCTGTCGGACAATCGGTCAGGTCGGCAAGTTTATCCACGACAAGGCGCTGAAGGGGATGATCGAAGTGCTCGTACCCCTCGACCGCCCATCCCATCGCTCGACACGCGGCTACCATGCCAAGATGCTTGCCCGAACACGGGTGATTCAATACCGTTGGCTTCATCCCAGCTTGGCGTAGCTGGTCGGCGGCTTTGCGATCCAGCGGAGCGGACACGCCGCAGTGCAGGTCAGTTTCAGTCACGCCGATCCGCTCCATTAACCCGCGCAAGATCGCCACCTGTTCGGGCGTTCCTCCGTGTGACCCGGACATGATCGCCAGTTCTTCGCTCGTCAGCGCGTAACTGTCTGCTGTCAATTCAGCGACCAGCGCCGCCTGAAATGGCTTGGCGATGGAGCGCAGCCATACAAGCGTCTCCGCGTCGCCATAGGCTTCGCGCAGCGTACCGGCGCTATCCACCAGCGCGACCACCCCCCGGTGGACGGCTTCGGGGTGGCTTCCGCGCAGCACATGGACGAGTTCAACATCATTCATAACGTTCCCAATGCTGCACTTTTTCCTGAATCCACTTGATCGTTTTGTCCGGCGGATCATCGTAGATCGGAAGCGGTAAATTGATGATCCGCGCGCAAAACCGATCCGCGTTTGGCGTCGGCGGCTGCGTTATCTGTGGCGCAAGCGCGTTCACCATCGGACGCAGAGTAGGATACCAGCGAGTCGCATCGACGTGCCAACTTAGGAGTCGTTCAAACAGATCGTCGCGTAGTTCGGGCGGACAGAGCAGGGGATAACGCCACAGCACGGCGTCGTCGGAGCGCGGGATCGTGTGCAGACTGCCGCCGATCAGCCGATCATAGCGGGTGCTGTAGTCACGGCGATGCTTGCGATTTGACTCCATGTGAATGCGGCTGTGTACCAGCGCCTTGTATAGGAATTGATCCGGCTGGTGCAGCGTAATATCGTTGTAGAGTTCAAATAACTTGGGATACAACTCCGCAATGCGCGGATTCGCATCCTCGTGCTGGTGCGTCGCCCAGTAAATATCAAGCCATTGGCGTTCGAGCGCCGCGAGTTGATCCGTCCAGCGGGGCAACGTGCCGATCAAGAGCTTTGCTTCGGCGGCAAGCGCGCTGTCATTCGTGAGGAATGCGCCGCCTCCGTGGAGATATAACAGCTTGCCCGTGCCAAAGCTGAAGATCGCGGCGTCGCCCCATGATCCGGCGGGCTGACCCTCGATGGTATTGCCATACGCCAGCGCCGCATCTTCGATCACGCGCGCGCCGTTTTCTCGCGCCCATGCGGTGATCGCTGCCATTGGCGCGGGCAGTCCGTACAGGTGACACGGGATGACCGCACCGGGGCGCTCAACGCCGCACGCGGTCAGCGTATCCGGCGTGATCATGCCCGTAACCGGATCGACATCGACCAGCACGGGGCGGTTGCCACTGAGCAGCACCGCCCATAAGACGATGTAACAGGTGTTAGCCGGAATCAATACCGGCTGATCGACCAACCCGAACGCTTTGAGCGCCAGCCAGATTGCCGTCGCGCCGCGCCCCGTGAATACGACGTGTTCGCGCTCTGTTTGCCCACGCAGTAGAGCGGCAGATTGCTTACGATACTGAGGACGCCCGTTCATGCCATCGTGTACATGCCGGCATACGCGCCGTTGCGCGCGAGCAGTTCTTGGTGCGAACCCTGTTCGATAACCTTGCCGTGATCCATGACGACGATCAGGTTGGAATTGACGATGGTGCTCAGGCGATGGGCGATCACGAAGCTGGTGCGCCCTTCGAGCAGGCGTCCGAGCGCCGTCTGAATAACCTTCTCCGTCTGCGTGTCGATGTTGCTGGTCGCCTCGTCCAGAATCAGGATACGCGGGTCAGCCAACAGCGCGCGCGCGAAGGCGAGAAGCTGTTTCTGTCCCTGCGACAGCAGCGAACCGCCCTCGCGGACTTCGGTGTGGTAGCCGTTTTCCAGCGCCGTGATGAAGTCGTGCGCGCCGACGGCTTTCGCCGCGTCGATCACTTCGGCGTCGCTGGCATTCAAGCGCCCGTAGCGGATGTTGTCCATGACCGTGCCGGAGAACAAGTAGGTTTCTTGCAGCACGACCCCCATCTGTGAGCGCAGACTATTCTGCGTGACCACGCGCACGTCCACGCCGTCGATCTTGACCGCGCCCTCGGTCACGTCGTAGAAGCGCATGAGCAGCTTGACGAGCGTCGATTTGCCCGCGCCCGTGTGCCCGACCAGCGCGACGGTTGTCCCGGCGGGAACGTCGAGGTTGATGTCATTCAGGACGACCGTATCACTTTCCTCCTCATACGTGAACGAGACTTGGTCGAAGGTGACATGCCCTTCGATCTGCGGCAGCAGTGCGGCGTCCGCCCGGTCGCTGATCTCGATGGGACGATCCAGCAGATGGAACAGCTTATAACCCGCCGCCATGACCGACTGGAACAGGTTGTAACGCTGCGCCAGCATACGGATCGGCTGGAAAAACTGATCGACGTACAGGACGAAGGTCAGCAGGGTGAAGATCGACAATTCCTGCTGCAAGACGAGCGTCCCGCCGACATAGATCAGCAGCCCGGTTGCCACGCCTCCGATCAGCTCGATGCTCGGAAAGAACAGCGAAGCGACCAGCGTCGCGCGGATGTTCGAGGCGCGGTTGTTGTAGTTGAAGGTCGTCGCAAAGCGGTCGTAGTTATACGCTTGGCGGTTGAATGCCTGTGTCACGCGCACGCCGTTGAAGGCTTCGGCAAGTTCCGCGTTGACCTTCGCGTTCGTTTCGACGACGGCAAGATAGGTCTTGCGGGCGTAGATGCGCCAGATGTTCGCCACGAAGATCAGGATCGCCAGCACGCCGAACGAGACCAACGTCAGCGGCAAATTGATCAGGATCATCGTGATCACCACGCCGATCAACGAAAGCAGATCGCGGAATGTGCCGACGACCGCCCATGTGATCGCCTCGCGCAGGGTATTCACGTCGTTGATGATGCGCGCGATCAAGCGCCCCGTTTCGTATTTGGCGAAGAACGAGAGCGACATATGCTGAAGGTGGCTGAAAAGGTCGTTGCGGAGCGCCTGAATTGCCCGCTGCCCGGTGACCGCCATCAGCCGGATCTGTACGCGGAACGCGAGTGCGCCGAGTCCCTGCGTGATCAGGTACGCCAGCACGCCCGCGCCGACAACCGTCAAATTGCGCGTGTGTACGCCCTGATCAATCGCCCAGCTCACAATCGGCGGACCGGCAACGCTGGCGGCGGCGCTCAAGACTGAGGCTGCCAGCGCCCAGTAGATGCGGGTTTTATTCGGCGTCAGGTAGCTGGCGAGACGTTTGGTCACGTCCCAGTCGAACTCCAGCCGATCCTGTTCTTCCGTCGTAATTGCTGCCATACGTGCTTAGTCCCCACTAATTTCGTCGGCGATGGCGCGCCGGTATTCCTCGGTTGATCGCTTGTCCACTTGAACCGGCACACGCAGCTTACTGAAATCTGCCAGTTCCAACCGCACCCGCTCTTGATCCGCCAACTGCAAGCGGTAGATTTCGGCGTAGTGACCGTTGAGCGCCAGCAGTTCGTCGTGCTTGCCGCGTTCGACGATTTGCCCATCGTGCAGCACGAGAATTTGATCTGCCTTCTGCACGCTGCTCAGGCGCTGGGCGATGATGAACGTCGTGCGCCCCTCCATCACCCGTTCGAGTGCCTGTTGGATGAGGCGTTCGGTGCGCGTATCGACGCTGCTGGTCGAGTCGTCAAGGATCAGGATGCGCGGGTTGATGAGCAGCGCACGGGCAATGGCAACGCGCTGTTTCTGCCCGCCGGAGAGCGTAACCCCGCGTTCGCCGATGATCGTGTTATAGCCTTCCGGGAACTCGCTGATGAACGGATGCACGTTGGCAGCTTTCGCCGCCGCGATGATCTCCTCTTCGGTTGCGTCCGGTTTGCCATAGGCGATGTTCTCGCGCACGGTTGCCGAAAACAGGAGCGACTGCTGCAAGACGAAGCCGATCTGCTTGCGCAAATCCGTCAGCGGGATGTCACGCACATCGACGCCGTCGATGGTCACACTGCCGCTCGTCACATCGTAGAAGCGCGAGATCAAGTTGACGAGCGTCGATTTGCCCGAACCGGTTTGCCCGATCAGCGCGATTACCTGACCGGGGCGCGCTTCAAGGGTGATCCCGCTCAGCGCGGGTCGGGTCGCGCCCTGATGCGCAAAGGTGACGTTGTGGAACTCGACGTGTCCGTGCATATCCGGCATCGGCTTAGCGTCTGCGCGGGACGTGATGATCTCCGGCGCGTCGAGGATTTCAAAAACGCGGCGTCCGCTGCTCAAACCCTGCGTGATCAGCAGGATGACGAAGCCCAAGAACCGGATCGGCATTGCCAGCAGCAGCACGTAGGCGTTGAACGCCACGACCACGCCGACGGTCACACCGCCGAAACCGTTCTGCTCCATGATGCCGCCGAAGAACAGTACGAGCGCCGTCGAGAAGGCGATGATGAACGTGCTGAGGGGAATGTAATTGCCCCACTTGCCGACCAGCGCGACCTGCTCGTGGTACAGCTCCTCGTTGCTGTCCTCGAAGCGCTTGATTTCGTGTCGTTCGCGCGCGAATGCCCGCACGACCTCCGCGCCGAGTGCACTCTCTTGGATGAAGTTGCCGAGCGTCTGCAACCGATCCATGATTTTGCGCCATGCCGGGTCAACGGCGGCGGCGAACTTTTGCGAGAAGAACATCAGCGGAATCAGCGGCAGCAGCGCCAGTAGCGCGAGCGGCGGACTGCTGAGGAACATCACCACCCCGGCGAGCACGATCAACAGCAGGGTGTTCAAGCCGTCAATCAACCCGTAGGCAAAGAAACGCTGCATTTCGGCAACATCGCTGATCGCGCGGGTGATCAACGTCCCGGTCTGCGAGGTGTCATGATAGGTGAATGACTGATTCTGCACCTTATCATAGACTTCCGCGCGCAGGTCATAGGCGATGAAATGCGACATGCGTTCTGCGAAGTAACGATAGATAAAACCGGTGACGCCTCGCAAAATCCCCAAGCCGATCACCAGCAAACCCGCGCCGAGCATATAACCGCTGTCATTGCGCGAAACGCCGACATCGATCACATCGCGGAGCAGGGTAGGAATGGCAATCGACAGCGCTGTGCCACCGAGAACGCCGATCAAGGCAAGCGCTGCCCAACCCCAATAAGGGCGGAGATAACGCAGCATGCGCCGAAAGACCGTCCAACTACTCAAAGCAAATACTCCTCACCGGACACCAGACGAAATATTACGATAATGCTATTTGCTGGAACAGGGTCAGTCCATTGCGGCATGATTGGTCTTAAGACGGACGACAAACACGGGGCAAACACGCTATTATAGGATAACGGAGGGTGAGATGGCTGAATACTTGAGACATATGCCGCTGTTCGCGGCGTTTTCCGATGAGCAGCTTGGCGACTTGCAGCGTCAGGGGAAGCTGATCGATGTCGAAGCAGGGATGATGCTGTTCCATGAAGGTGATCCGGCGCAGGGTTTGTTCGTCGTCCTTGAAGGTGGCTTAGAGGTCACCAAACAATCCGGCGCGCAGGAAATTCTGCTGGCACACATCCCCCCCGGCGAATTCGTCGGCGAAATCTCGCTGCTGACGGGCAACCCGCACGGCGCG
>JACSRG010000885.1 GCA_014879865.1 Anaerolinea sp. | reverse complement strand
CCGCGCCCTCGTCAGCGGGTTCAGGCTTGCAGCGCGTCGATCACGCGGGTCAGGCGTTCGCGTGCTTCCTGCGCGACCGGTTCTAAGTCGCTGCCGGGGATGACGCTCATCATCAGCAGCGGGTTGATGATCCCCACCTGAATGCTGCCATCCGTCATTTGCGCGACGGTCACGTTGCACGGCAGCAGCAGACCCACGTCCGGCGCGGCGGTCAGCGCGCGGTGCGCCAGCGGCGGATTGCACGCGCCCAGAATGGTGTACGGTCGGAAATCCACGTCGAGCTTCTGCTTCATCGTCGCCTTCACGTCGATTTCGGTCAGCACGCCGAAGCCTTCTGCCTTCAGCGCGGCGATCACCTGCTCACGGGCGCTGACGTAATCGGTGTGAAGGATGGTCTTGAGTCCGAGACTTTCCTGCGCTTCCATTATTTCCCTTTCTTCACCGGGTACCCGGCGTACATCCAGCCACCCATGCCACCGCGCATATTGATCGCGGTGTAACCTGCGCGCTGCAGCATCCCGGTGGCAGCGCCGCTGCGCGAACCGGAGGCGCACACGCACAGGATGTCTTTGTCTTTGGGGAGTTCGCCCATGCGCTTGGCGAGTTCGTTCAGCGGAATCAGCTTCGCCCCTTTGATGTGTCCGGCTTGGAACTCTTCCGGTTGGCGTACGTCGAGGATGACCAGCGCGTCCCCCGCGTCGATGCGTGCCTTTGCGCCTGCTGCATCAAGGTGCGTGCTGCCCCCGCCGAAGAGAGTCTTGAGAAGATTCATGCTGATTCCTTATCGCTCAAACTGATGTGTGGTTAAGTCACTCGGTTCACTGTACCCGGAATCAGGCACTTCCGGTTACGGTGAAACACTTATATAAGGCATAAGCCTAGCTATCAGGTGACGCTGGATTCTGAATCAGAGAGCGCCAAGCGCAGGTTATAAGGCAGCATGTTGACCATCTCCCACTCAATCTCCATTTGGGGCAGAATGTCGCGGTGATAAGCCGCAGCGGTATACAGCGGTGCGAGACGGCGCGCGGCGGCATATGCCGCGTCGATGGCTGCGCGCGGGGCGAAGCGCTCAAACGCACTCAAATACGCGGATTCGAGTCGCTCACGCGGGACGCCGGGAAGGTCGTGTTCGAGTTCGGCAAGGAAGAAGGGCAAATCGAAGAAGGGATGCGTGATGGCAGAATCTGACCAGTCGGTGAACAGCAGTCGCCCATCTTCCGCGCTGATAATCTGTCCCGCCCATAGATCGCCATGTGCTAGTGTTGGCGGCATGTTGAGTGCGTCCAAGCGGGTGAGGTCGGCGCGAAACTCACGGAGTGCCGTGAGTTCGGTTGGCGTGATCGGGTTGTCTCCGAGCTTCAGAATGGTTTGATCCTCCAGCAGCGTGGATAGGCTGTCGTCGAGCCATGCGCCGCGTCGATCCGGTGTGCCGAGCGCCGCCAACTGATCGACATGCGGCATGAGGGCGATTTGTAGTTCGGCGAAAGCCCGCAGGGCACGCTCCCACAGATCAGGATCGCGGCGCTCATACAGGCTTACGCCCTGATACATCGCCGTCACCATCACCGCGCCGATCTCCGTCGATACGAACTGGGCGCGGACTTCGGGAAATGCGGCAGGACGCCAATTTGCTAACCACGCCGTCAGGGGCGGTTCGTGGCGGAACATTGGCGGAACGGCTTTCAGATACAAATCGCCCGCACGGGTGACCGCTGATCTCCCCCATGAGCGAATCAACTGCGCGTCGGGATACCGCTCGCGCACATGATTCAGCCAACCGCGTTGATACCATGCCGGACGAAGCGGTGAATCGCCCGTGAGATACTCGAAGGCGTGGCGCACATGATCGCCGTCGGGGAGTGTCGTCACATCATTCGCAGGCTGCCATGCTGCCTCAGTGATCGGCGCGGTGGCATCAGTTTCCATCAGGTACACGTTGCTGATGATCGCGCTGCCGCCCTCATGAGCGGGTTCGTACTGAGTTTGCAGACAGCGCAGCACTGCGGCGTCTACACCAAAGCGGGCGCGCACGGCTGCGATTACAGGTTCGACGGTTTGCCAGAAATGGCGCTCGTACGTCTCGAAGACCGGCAGACGTGAGTCGACGGTCAAGACAAGCTGCTGCGAGTTGAGGATCAGCGCATAGTCGCGCTGGAGAATGGACATTGATTTAGCCTCCTGAGCACAAGCACAAACAGCCGCATAAGCGGCAAGAGAAACGGCATGAGCTAATGGACAGGAGTTAACGAATCATGGCACTGGCTTTCAGGCGTAGGGTTCTTCGAGTTTGACCACCACGCGCCGCCCCTTTTCGTCCTCGGTCAGGCGACCCATTGGGCGGACGGAGTCATGGGGGAAGATCAGCAGGGCGTCGGTTTCGAGCGCCCACTGCTGCCACACGCGCTTGGATTCGAGCGTGCGCAGCGGTTCGACATCGTAAGCGGTCATCCAGCCCAAGCGCTCGAAGTGGATGGCATACGAGGCGAGATCGCACACGAATGCCGCGTGCTGACCGCCGCGCTCGATGCGGACGCTCATATGCGCGGGCGTATGCCCCGGCGAAACGATTCCCCATATCCCCGGCGCGATCTCGACATCGCCGTCGAGCAGGCGCATTTGCCCGCTGGCGACCAGCGGCTCATAGTTGGCGAGGATGTAGGTCGCGCGCGTGCGCTCGTTGGGCTGCATGGCGTCTT
>JACSRG010000883.1 GCA_014879865.1 Anaerolinea sp. | reverse complement strand
AGATCGCCTCACCTTCCGCGTGCATGACCCCGCCGTGACCAACCCGGCTTTGATCCGCCGCGTGATGGGTTTGGGCGTGGAGATCATCACGCTTGCCCCGATTTCGCAAAGCCTTGAACAGATTTACCTACAGGTCGTAGAAGAGGACGAACAGCAGCATGGGCGTCAAAGCAGCCAGCGTTAATTCGATTTCCACCGCGCCTAGCAGCGGTGTTGCCCCGAAGTCATGGCGCGACACGCTCGCCAACGCGCTGATCATCACCCGGCGCGAAGTGCGCGACAGCTTCCGCGATTGGCGCATCATTTCGCCGATCATCATCCTGACGTTTCTGTTTCCGTTCCTTGCGCAGTTCGTGGCGGGGCGCTTCGCCGGGTTTGTCGAAGGCTTCGGCGCGCAGATCATCGGCGAACGCATGATCCCGTTCCTGCTGATGATCGTCGGCTTCTTCCCGATCTCGATCTCGCTGGTGATCGCGCTCGAAACGTTCGTCGGCGAGAAAGAACGGCGCAGCCTTGAGCCGCTGCTCAGCACGCCGCTGACCAATACCGAGCTGTATATCGGCAAGACGCTCTCCGCCATGCTCCCGCCGCTGATTTCGAGCTACGGCGGCATGACCGTCTACCTGCTCAGTTTGCTGACCGGGGAACTGGCGTGGCGTCCGCCTGCCATGTTGATCGTGCAGATTATCATGCTGACGACGGTGCAGGCGCTCGTGATGATCACCGGGGCAGTCGTGGTCAGCAGCCAGACGACCAGCACCCGCGCCGCGAATTTACTCGCCTCGTTCATCATCATCCCGATGACGCTGATCATTCAGGGCGAGAGCGCGATCATGTTCCTCGCGCCGGACGCTGAATCGCCGAACGGGATCAGCGCGCTGTGGTCGATCATCGCCGGAATGCTCGTGGTGATCGTGCTGCTGCTGCGCGTAGGCAATGCCATCTTCAACCGCGAAGAACTGCTCGGTCGCACGATTGACACGCTCAACCTGCGGGCGATGGCGGCGCGTATCTGGCGCAGCATCCGCGCGGTGGACGATGCCGGGACGCCTGCGCGTAATCTGGTCGAATGGTACAGCAAAGGCGTTCGCCTCAGCATCGCGCGGATCGGCTTGGCGCTGCCAGTGACGATTGGCGTGTTCCTGTTCGCGCTGATCGTCGGGGTGATCGTGGGTTTCACGCCGCAGTGGAATTTGCACCTTGCCAGCGATCTGCCGCTGAACGAGGTTGCCGGATCGATTGGCACGTACACCGATGTGATTCTCGGCGAGAACGCGGTCAGCGCGATAGCATGGCAAAATGGACGGATTTTGCTGGTGGCGGTGCTGCTCGGCATGTTCACGTTCGGCTCGGCGGCGTTGATCGTCACGCCGCTGGTTTATGGCGTACTCGGCTACATTTTCAGCCAGATCGTGATCGCCGGGTACAACCCCGGTTTCCTTGTGCCGGCAGTCTTCACACACGGGATCGTCGAAATCCCGGTGATTGTGCTGGCGACGGCGGCGGCGCTGCATCTCGGCGCGGTGGTTACGCGCCCGCCGCGCGGCATGACGGTCGGGCAGGCGTGGACGCTCACGCTGGCGGACACAATCAAGATCGCAGTCGGCATCATCGTCCCCGGTTTGCTGCTGGCGGCGGCTATCGAGGCGTATATCACGCCGGAACTGGTGCGCTTGGCGCTCGGCGGGTAAGAATGAATTCAACAGCGTCTTCGGACGATATGCTTTACACTTGAAAAGTGTAAACTTTGCATCTGCCTCGGAGACGTCCATCATGAACATCGTGGTCAGCAAGCGCTATCGAGTCGCCGAAAAACTGGGCGCGGGGGGGATGGGTGAAGTCTACCGCGCCTTTGACCGGATGAGAGGCGAAGATGTCGCCCTGAAGCGCGTCTTGATCGAGCCGGAGCAGTTACGCTTTCAGTCGGTTCACGCCGGGGGCGATCCGCGCACGCTGTTGGCGCAGGAATTTCGCTTGCTGGCATCGATGCGCCATCCCAATATCATCAGCGTGCTGGACTACGGCGTGGACGGCGCGCGCCAGCCATTCTTCACTATGACGCTGCTGCGCGATGCCATACCGCTCCATACGGCGGCGAATGATCTTCGCTCACGGGTGCGCCAGTTCCTCCAAGTCATGCGCGCGCTGGAATACTTGCATCGACGCGGCGTCATCCACCGTGACCTGAAACCGAATAACATCCTTGTCGATGTCGATGGACAGGTGCGCGTCCTCGATTTTGGCTTGGCGCTCGAAACCGAAGGCGACGAGCATTTATCCGGTACGCTGGCGTATATGGCACCGGAAACACTGGCGAGCAAGCTGACCGTCCCCGCGTCGGATGTTCATGCCCTCGGCGTAATGTTCTACGAAGCCCTCACCGGACAGCATCCCTTCTTCCACAAGAGCATGGCGAGCATGATGCGGAAGATCATCAGCGAACTGCCATCAGAGTCGGCACTGCGCGCTTGTTTGCTCCCCGGTTACGACGCACTAGGCGACCTGATCATGGCATGTCTTGACAAAGACCCGGTTAGCCGCTACGAACGTTTCGAGCAGCACCGCGATACGCTGATCCGGTTGGCAGGCGAAGAAACTACGCTTGAACCGGCGTTGTTCCGCGAGAGCTTTCTCCAATCCGCGCGTTTTGTCGGTCGCCGGGACGAGTATACGCAGTTGGTCGATGGGTTGGGTGTGAC
>JACSRG010000881.1 GCA_014879865.1 Anaerolinea sp. | reverse complement strand
GCGCTATCAGGCGGGCGAGTCGGTGCTGGTCTGCTGCAACACCGTCGGGCGGGCGCAGACCATGTACGATCTGCTGGCGCAGTTCATCCCCAAATGGCAGGCGAATGATGACGACGGCGACCTGTGCCTGCTGCACAGCCGCTTTCACCTGAAAGACCGCACCGCCAAAGAGAATTGGTTGTTCCGGCGCGTTGGCGTCGGGCAGCATCATGGCGCACACCGTCCCGCGACGGTCATCGTTGCGACGCAGGTGGTCGAGGTCAGCTTGAACGTGGACTTTGACACGCTCTACACCGATCCCGCGCCGTTGGAGGCGCTGCTTCAGCGATTCGGGCGCGTCAATCGCGGACGCGGGCGGGATGCCAACCTGCGTCCCGTCCATGTCTGCCGCGCGCCGGTGGGTGAGACGGAGAGCAAGCCGTATGATCATCGCTTGGTCGCGCGGGCGCTGGAAGTGCTGCCCGCCGGAGTTATCGACGAACAGGGCGTGTCCGATCTGCTGAAACTGATCTACACGGGCGAACTCCGCGACGAATGGCTGCGCGACTATCGCAAGGGTGAGCGCGATTTTCTGCATGTTCTAGAGATGATGGAGCCGTTCGAGTCGGCTGATCTGGAACGCGAACAGAAGTTTTACAAGACCTTCGACGGGGAACAAGTGCTGCCTGCCACCTGCGCCGACGATTACGAGGCTGCCTTTCGAAAATCCGGACGGCTGGCGGCGAGCGAATATCTGGTCAGCGTGAGCAGCGGTCAATACTGGCGACTGCGCACTCTCAAGCAACTGCGCTTATATGATGAGGAGGGCGGGAATTGGCTGTGGATCGCCGATTTGCCGTATGATGCAGAATATGGGTTACGGTTTGAAGTTCAGACGGGGGAAGATGACGCATGAGTGCTGACTTGATGCGGGGAATGAGTGTCAGTCATGTGCGCTTTGTCGTGCAGGCGTTGGAGGGGATTATCCTCGAAGGGCAGCCCGGATCGGCGCTGCGCGGTGCGCTCTATCTCGCTTTGTCGGATAATTTCTGCACCCAACCGGATGGGATCCAGCAGCCGGATCACGCCGAGACCTGTCCGGTCTGCTGGCTGCTGGCGCGCGAAGCGCCCGATGCCACACGCGGAGCGGATTTGCCGCGTCCGCTGGTGATCGAACCGCCGCCCGCGCGCCACTACCAGCGCGGCGAAACGCTCACCTTCGGCATCAGCTTGATCGGCAGGGCACAAAACTTGTTCCCGTTCGTGGCGCGGGCGGTGCAGAAGATGGGCGCACTCGGAATCGGGGTCGGACGTGGACGCTTCAAGCTGATCTCGATTGCCGAGTACAGCCCGCTGCTCGACGCCGAGCGCACGTTGATGACCGACCGCCGCGTGAGCGCTCCAACGCTGCAAGTCACGCCGGAGCGCATCGCCGACGCCATCCGCCCGCGCGATTATGTGCTGCTCGAATTTCTGTCTCCGCTCCGCCTGACCGCCAACAATAAACTGGTCAAGACCCCCGATCCCCGTATCTTCATTCAGCGCTTGATCGAACGCTGCCAGCGTCTTGTCGAGTATTATGCCGAAACTGATCTGCCGCCGACCGCTGCCGAGTGGCGCGCGCTCTCCGACACACTCTGCCAGCAAGCGGCGACGTGGCGGATTGGCTACGACTCGACGCAGTGGGTCGAGGCGTTCAGCGGCAGCCGCCGGCAGGGACGGGTGACTCCCATCGGTGGGTTGGTAGGCGTCGTGCGCTGGGATGGCGCTGTAACGGAGGCATACTCATGGCTGCTGTGGGGGCAAAGCTTGCATGTTGGCAAAGATGCGGTTAAGGGGAACGGGTGGTATCGCCTCTTTGCGTGACGAAACTCCCCCCATTTTTCGTGCAGACACCGACTTGCGTAAAATAGCGAACGTGCGTGCGAAAATGGGCTTTGCGCGTCGGAATCATTCTGTCTATAATGGCTTACACTGCGTTGTACAGGGGATGCAGGTCAAAAGTGACCTGCAACTGCTGAAAATCGCGGGCGGCTTCACCGAAGATCGACCCGATGAGGGTATTGAAACGTTTTTCCTCGAACTCGTCCTCATCCCACTCGTGAGCTTCACCGAAGATCGACCCGATGAGGGTATTGAAACGAACGCTAACAGGGTGTTCGGTTCAAGTCAGACTTGCTTCACCGAAGATCGACCCGATGAGGGTATTGAAACGCTGATCCGGCGTGCGCACCGCTTTAACCTTCCGCGCTTCACCGAAGATCGACCCGATGAGGGTATTGAAACGGTCGGTGGGGCGTGGTCGCGCCCTGTGCTGTTCTGCTTCACCGAAGATCGACCCGATGAGGGTATTGAAACTAGGTAGGTACGCTCCCGTCGCGCACGGGCGAACGGGTGCTTCACCGAAGATCGACCCGATGAGGGTATTGAAACTCCTTATTCGTTCCCATCTTGATCATGTTGTCTTCGCTTCACCGAAGATCGACCCGATGAGGGTATTGAAACATAGATCGTCCTCATGGATATAAGCATTCGGTTCATGCTTCACCGAAGATCGACCCGATGAGGGTATTGAAACAAGAGTGAGCCGGTCGAAGTGGTCGAACTGCGCAGCTTCACCGAAGATCGACCCGATGAGGGTATTGAAACTGGGATGTTGCAACGCCAGTTCTATCAGCATGGGTAGGCTTCACCGAAGATCGACCCGATGAGGGTATTGAAACTC
>JACSRG010000878.1 GCA_014879865.1 Anaerolinea sp. | reverse complement strand
TCCAGCACGACCTGATAATGTCCGATGGCGATGTCATAGTGCCCGCGCCGCAGCGCCGCTTCGCCGAGCAGGTTGCGGACGTGCGCGCGCTCCGACGCCAGATTGAGCGCTTGCAGCAGCAGCCGCTCCGCCCGTTCATATTCCGCCGTCATGCCGATCAGGTATTCGCCCGCCGTCAGCGCGTAGGCAAAGGCTTTTTCGTGTTCGCCTGCCGCGCGCCAGTGTTCCGCCAGCGTTTCGGCGTAGGCGGGGTTATCGGGATAGATGACTTCGAGCGCTTCGGCGATCCCGCGGTTGAGGCGCACGAGCTCGTCGGCGGCGATGTCGCGCAGGATGAAACTGCGCAGCTTATCGTGCGAGAAGTTCCATTCGCCGTCCATCACCTCGATGACCGCCGCGTTCGCGCACGCCGCCAGCCACGTCTCCGGGTCGGTGACGCCGAACGCGGGCAGCAGTTTGAGGTCGATTTCGCGCCCCGCGACCGCTGCGCGCTGGAGCGCCGGACGTGCCCACGCGGGCACGCGCTCTAACCGCCGCCGGATCACCTGCTGGATGCCGCCCGCGACGACGCTCGTCGGCAGGGTGACGCGCCCGACCTGATTCATGCCGCCGGACTCGTCAAGGATCACGCGGACGACTTCGGTGATGAAGAAGGTGTTGCCTTCGCTTTCCTTCTTGAGCAGATCGAGGACGAACGACTGCCGCCCGACTTCGCCGAGCATCGCCGCGCTGAGGGTGGCAATTTCGGAGTCGCTCAGACGTGCCAGCTTGATCACGCGCGTATGGGGCAGTTCATCGGGCAGCGACGGCGCTTCGTCGTCGCGGTACGTGCCGATGATCAGCCACTTGTTCGCGCCGGCGCTGGCGGCGACATGGCTGAGAATATCGACGCTCTCCGCGCCCCACTGCAAATCTTCGAGGAGCATGAC
The DNA here is from genome assembly GCA_014879865.1 of Anaerolinea sp. Taxonomy (GTDB): domain Bacteria; phylum Chloroflexota; class Anaerolineae; order Aggregatilineales; family Phototrophicaceae; genus Flexifilum. The sequence continues at coordinate 1,783 of JACSRG010000878.1, read as the reverse complement.
GAGCGGCTGCTTCTGGCGCGCCAGCACGTCGGTGATTGTCAGCTTGAGGCGCTGAAGTGACGCCGCACCGTCGAGCGGCGGCGCGGGCGGGACAGTGCGCCCGATCAACGTTTCGATGTCGGGGATCAGCGCGTGCAGGACGCCCGCTTCCAGATCGGTGAATTCGGTCGAGACGGTCAGGCGGCGCAGCACGTCACGCCACAATTCATAGGGGACGCGCCCCTGTTCGGAGACCTTGCCGCGCACGACGAGCGCGCCTTTGACCAGCGCGCGGATGCGGAGTTCGTCCAGCAGGCGTGTTTTGCCGACGCCGGACTCGCCTCCGACCAACCACGCCGATCCGCGACCGGCGAACGCTGCGTCAAGCGCCTTGCCCAACTGGGCGAGTTCTTCCTCACGCCCGACAAAGGTCGAGGCGCGGATATAGCTCTCGCGGATTTCGATGCTGTCTGCGCCGAACGACTGGTCAAACGCTTTGGCGAGATCGCTCACGACTTCGTCGGCGCTCTGGTAGCGCTCGCGCGGCGTCTTGAGCAGCAGGCGGGCGATGATCGGCAGCAAGCGCGCCGGGAGCGACGAGAAATCAGGCGTCGCGCCGAAAATTTCGCGGATCAGCAGCGCGGCGTTTTTCATGCTGTAGGGGTATTTGCCCGCGAACATCTCGTAAGCCATGATGCCGACGGCGTACAGGTCAGAGCTGATTGACGGCGGCGAATCGGTCAGCAGTTCGGGCGCGAGATACGCCAGCGTGCCGGTCATGCCGCCATCAAGCTGATCATCGGCAAGCGGCGCGCTTCGATCCAGCGCCAAGCCGAAATCCAGCACCTTGACGCGCCCGTGCCGTTCGACCAGCACATTGGCGGGCTTCAGGTCACGGTGAATCACGCCGCGCCGGTGCAGATACGCCAGCGCGCGCAGCGTTTCCGCCAGCAGGCGCGCCCGTTCTTCGGGCGTGGTGTTCAAGCCCGCCAGCGTGATCGATTGGGCGTTTTGCAGCCAATCCATCGTGAAAAACGGCTCACGTTCGGTATCGAAACCGTAGTCGATCACGCTGATGATGTTCGGGTGACGCAGCGACGCCAGCATCCTGAATTCGCGCGAGAGCGCCAGACGCATGTGATCGGCATCGGAGTCCGCGTCGGTGACTGCCGTCAGCAGCGGCGCAGTAGGCAAAGTCACGCGCTTGAGCGCGAGGATGTCCCCGGTCAGGCGATCTTCCGCACGGAAAACCGCCCCCATGCCGCCTACGCCAAGTTTTTCATAGAGCCGATACCGGTTGCCGATCAGGGTCGTCATGCTGGAGCCGTTCACTAAGCAAGTATCTCTCTTGATGATACCCTATACGGTGAAACGGGGATAATTAAGTGCTCCGGCGGCGAAGGTTAGCTGATGCGGGCGAGCAGCGCCAGCAGCGCGTCGGTCGTCTGGGCGGCTTGCTCCTCGTGCGAGATGGTTGCCGGGTTGTCGCCAGCCTGCTCGCCATACCAGCCGAACTGACCGTGATTGCCGCCGTCGATCTTCACCCATGCGGCATCGGCGGGGAGCAGGGACGCGCCACCTTCGACTTCTTCGACGGTCGCCAAGCCATCGCGCGTGCCGTAGATGACGCGGGTCGCGATTCCGCTGCCGCTCAGGTCAACATCGGAGAACGCGGCGATCAGCGCCAGCCCATCGATCTTGTCCGGGTTTGCGGCAGCATAGCGCGCCGCCATCGACCCGCCGAGCGAATGCCCCGCAAGTGCCCAATGCTCGACGGAGGGAAAGGCGTCGATCACCGCGTCGG
>JACSRG010000445.1 GCA_014879865.1 Anaerolinea sp. | reverse complement strand
GACCGCCGCCATGCTGACCACCTTCAACGAAATCGACATGAGCGCGGTGCAGGCGCTCCGCGAACGGCGCAAGACTGCCTTCAAAGAACGCTACGGCGTCGGCTTGGGTCTATCGTCGTTCTTTGTCAAAGCCGTGATCGGCGCGCTGAAGTTCCAACCGCGCATCAACGCCGAGATTCAAGGCGATGAGGTTATCCTCAAAAAGTATTATGACATCGGCGTTGCCATTGGCGCGGCGGAGGGCTTAGTCGTCCCGGTACTGCGCGACGCGGATCGCCTGTCGTTCGCGGAGATCGAGAAAGCAATCAAGGACTACGCCAAGCAGGCAGAAGACGGGACGCTCTCGCTCGACTCCCTGCGCGGCGGCACATTCACGATCACCAATGGTGGTATTTTCGGCTCGCTGATGAGCACGCCGATCCTCAACCCGCCGCAGGTCGGCATCCTCGGCTTGCACGCGATCAAGCCGCGCCCGGTCGTGGTAGACGACCAGATCGTCATCCGCCCGATGATGTATGTCGCCTTGAGCTACGATCACCGGATCGTCGATGGGCGCGAAGCCGTCCAGTTCCTCGTGCGCGTCAAAGACTTGATCGAAGACCCGGAATCGCTGCTGATTGAAGGGTAAATCAACGTGAGGCGGGCGACTCCATCCGAGGGTTACCCGCCTCACGGATCAGCCGAAGATCACCGTCTTGTTGTGGTAAACCAACACCTGCCGCTGCAAATGAAACCAAACCGCCCGTGCCAGCACCAGCTTTTCGACATCGCGCCCCTTGCGCACTAGATCATCAACCGAGTCGCGGTGATCCACGCGCACTGTATCCTGCTCCAAGATGGGACCCGCATCCAGATCAGACGTGACGTAATGACTCGTCGCGCCGATGATCTTCACACCGCGCGCAAACGCCGCGTGATACGGTTTCGCCCCGATGAACGCGGGCAAGAACGAATGGTGAATGTTGATGATCCGGTTCGGGAACTGCGCGACGAACTCCGGCGAGATGATCTGCATGTAGCGCGCCAGCACGACGAAATCCACGTTTAATTCGCGCAGCAGTTCGATCTGGCGATCTTCCTGTTCGCGCTTGTTGTCTTTCGTGATAGTGAACTCGTGGTACGGGATGTCGAACTTTTCGGCGACGGAACGCATATCCGGGTGATTGCTCACGATCAGCGGGATTTCGACGTTCCACTCGCCCGACTGGTAACGCGACAGGATGTCGTACAGGCAGTGTCCCAACTTCGACACAAACACCGCCATGCGCTGCACATTGTACGAGAAGTGTAGTTCCCAGACCATCTGGCGCGGCTCGGCAATCGCTTTGAACGCCCCGCCGATGGCGTCGGCGGGAATGGCAAACCGGGCTAAATCCCACTCCACCCGCATGAAGAAGACGTTTTCCTCCGAATCGACATGCTGATCCAGATGCAGGATGTTGCCGTGATTGCGGAAAATAAACTCGGTGATCGTCGCAACCAGACCGGGCTGATCGGGGCACGAGATCAACAAAATGGCGGACGCTTGTCCGCCGGGTACGCTGCTGAGTTGCATGGAGCTTCCTGTCGTTAAAGTGTCTTCAAGCGCGCGAAATGCCGCCGGAATCGTAGTCCGCATACGGCACGTCGATCTCAAATTCGGCAAACGCCGGGTCGGTCAAGGGCTGACCGAGGACTTTCACCGCGATCAACTCACCTGCCGCCGGGGACGACATGATACCATGCCCCACGTGCGCTATCGACAGGTAGAGTCCCTTGATGTCGTGCCACGCGTCGATGATCGCGCGCTGGCTGTGATAGTGATGCTTGCTGCCATTCGCATCGGTCACATAGGCATGTTCGCGGTAGACGTAGTAGTTGATCCGGTGATCGACGCCGCGCAGGTAACGTGGATCGGCGAAGCCTTCGCCCTCCTTGTGACCAAACTGCCGCGCTAGAATCGCCAGCGTGATCGACGGAAAACGCGGATCGCGCAGCGACTCGGCGGGATGAACCGGGTCAATCAAGTAATCGTGGGCGCTGGCATCAACAGCGCGGGCGTTCCAGCCGTATTCATGACCGAAGATCGCGCCGGTCTGCGCTTCGGGGCGCACGTGCGCGAACGGCGATGCGCCGATCAACATCGGCGAATGTTCGGGGAATTCGCTGTGTCGCCATGGGGTCGTGAAGCTCTGGCGCGGACGCACGACGACGGGCAGTTCAATTCCCGCCGTGCGCCCGACCGCGCGCGCACCTGTCCCCGCCGCGATGATCACAGTCGGCGTGCTGATGCGCCCGTAGGGAGTCCACACGCCGACCACACGCCCCGACTCGACCTCGATGCGCGTCTCCTCGATGTCGAGCAAGACCTGACAGCCCGCCGCCTTGCGCGCAAATGCGTAAACCAGTGCGTGAGAATCCAGCCACCCCGCTACCGGATCGTACTTGCCTGCAATCGCCCGCCCCACATACGGGAAGCGGGCATGCAGTTCGTTCTCGTTCAGGTATTCGACATGCTTCAAGCCAAGACTGTTCAGATGCGCAGCATCCACGCGCAGCGCGTTCGCCTGCTTCTCGGTGAACGCAAGGAATAGGTAGCCGCGCTCCTTGAGACCGATGTCTGCATCTAGGACTTCCCTCGCATGGTGAAACACGTCGATACTGCGCTGCATCAGCCGCATATTGCCGCGCGCGGGCCAGCACGACCGGTAATTCTCCAGCGAGGCATTCGACGC
>JACSRG010000207.1 GCA_014879865.1 Anaerolinea sp. | reverse complement strand
CCTTGGGGCAAATGGATGCCGTTGATCCGGCACTGGTCGCTCAAATCGAACATTATGCAAGCGATGTAGAAGGTGTAAACCAGATCGTGCGCTTGCGCGTGCGTTGGGTAGGGCATCAACTCTTTGCAGAAATGACGATTGCTGTCGAAGAAACACTCTCATTGGTCGAGAGTGATCAAATTGCCAGTCGTGTCCAATCTGTGCTGCGTTCTGTAATCCCTCATTTGACAGAAATTACTATCCATGTGGACCCAGCCTATCAGCATGAAACCCTCGACGTTGAAACCAAAATCAACGCCTCAGGAATACTACCACCTCGCTATCGAGGCAGTTTGCCTAGTGCTGCGCCAATGGGTGCAGCGGCACTCAAACATGACTCCGAAGGGAATGCGGCATGGGACGAAATCTGGACGGATTTCTGTGATCTCGCGTTAGCTGGTGGACCGCCACACCGAGGAACATTGCTCGAACCTGTGAACCCTCAGGCAGTGCTGGAGAACCTGCACGCTTATGAGCAGGTATTGAAAGAACTGGAGCGAGGCATACGCATGGTGACAGGGTTGAATGTCATCCACAGCGAAATGCCGGGCTGGATTGGTATGGTCTGCGACAGCGAGGAGATGGCGCTGTGGCTCTTGCGGGCTATCGTTGTTGAAAATGTCAGTGTTCGGCGGGAAGGCAGTATTCTCTTTTTCCCGGCGGGACCTGATTTCAGGCTTGAAAAGGAGACAAAGAACATCATTACAGTGATAGCGAAAACCACGCATTACTGGCAAGAACACGTCAAACTGGCTTAAACCATGATTTTGATGTGGAAAAATGCGGTATTCTGCTACTGCCACAAGGAGGAGTGAAATCAAGTGAGTTCAAAGGTAATCACCGTCCCGCTGCTTATCGTCGAGTTGACCGAGAGGTTCCCGTTTGCTAGTACTGCCCGTTCGCGCATCCCGATTAACCCAAAATGCCCGGCGCGGGTCAGATCGGTAAAATTTGTTGGCACACGAAAGCCAATGCCATCATCATGCACGCGCAGGCTGACACGGGTCTGCTCCGCCGCCAGCTCGACGCGAATGCAGGCGGAATGGGCATGGCGAAGGGCATTGTTCACCGCTTCCTGAGCGATACGATACACGGCAAGCTCACGGTCGGGTGACAGGCGCGGCAGCGTTCCGGTGACGACGAACTCAGCCTTTGCATCACGGGTGAGCGTCTCCAGTGCCGCGATTAGACCGAGTTCTTCCAGGTAGTGCGGGTGCAGCGCTCGGCTGAAGCGGCGTACCTCTTCGATGGCTTGCGCGATCATCTGGCGCAGCTCGTCGATCCGCACTTTCACCCCTTCGGGATCACGCGCTGTCAGACGGTGCGCCATCTGTGCTTTATGACCCAGCGCGATGAGCGACTGCACCGTTTCATCGTGCAGTTCCCGTGACAGTCGTGCGCGCTCTTCTTCCTGAGCGCGATTGACCGCACCGAGATAATCTCGCAGTGCCACCTGATGATTGCGCACCTGATCCGCCATGTCGTTGAGCGAGCGCCTGAGTTCTTCAATCTCACGCACACCGCGAATGGATGTGCGTGCCGCGTCGAAATCCCCTTTGCCGATGCGCGCTGCGGCTAAGCGCAGTTTATGCAGCGGCTGCACCACGAAGCGCACACCGAAAAACAGAATCAGACCAGAAGTTGTAAACGCGGTGAGGAGGATAAATGGAAGTACCTGCTCGTAGCGAATGAGCGGCGCGGTCAGCGCGTGCCATGATTCGCGGATCACGAGCGCCCAATTGCGGTTGGGGATCGGAGCATAGGCGACGATTTCGCCGTGTGAGGTGTCCGACGTGAACACGACATCGTGTGCGCCAGCGAGCGCTTCGCTGACACCCAACCAATTGGCAGGTGTCCCGTGCGGCATCAGGCTTCCCCACTGGAAAAGCAGAGTCGCATCGGCATCGACCAGGACGACGGCGCTCTCCGCCTCGACATGCTCGATCGACAGCCATTGTGCCAGGTCGAGACGTTCGGCTGACACCTGTTCAACGGGAATGCCTTCACGCAGCGAAATATTGTCCAGTTCAAGGGCAATCACCTGCGCCAGTGCCAGCACCAGACGGCTGTTTTCCTGTGTCGCCAGATTCTTCATCGCCTCCTGATGCCCCTGCACGCCCGTCACCGAAAAGATGATGAGCAGAATGCTCAGCGGCAGCATCGTCCACAACAGGACTTGCGCGCGAAGTCCGTAGAAGCGCTCAGGCGCGGCACTGTCTTTCATGGCTTGCGCCCCTCCAGATGGATCGCGCCGATTTTGAGCGCTTTGGTGACCGCTTCGGTGCGGCTGCCCACACCGAGCTTGGCATAGATACTGGCAAGGTGTCCCTGCACGGTGCGGTCGCTGATCGAAAGCTGCGCGCCAATGCCCCGATTGGTCATGCCAGCGGCGGCAAACGTCAGCACCTCGCGTTCACGGTCAGTCAGTGGTTCGACTGGTGGTGAAGTGGGCTTCTCTTCAGTGACATGTCGGATAAGGGAAGCTGCAACGTCGGACGGGATGACCATCTTTCCGAGGGCAACCTGGCGCACTGCCTCGATGATTTGCTCGGCTTCGGCATTTTTCAGCACGTAGCCATGTGCGCCCGCCTGCACTGCTGCGATCACGAACGGGTCATCGTCATACGCGGACAGAATCAGAACACCGAGCGACAGCCCTTGTGTCTTCACCCATGCCG
>JACSRG010000779.1 GCA_014879865.1 Anaerolinea sp. | reverse complement strand
CCTGCGTATACTGAGTAACGGGCGAGAGGGAGCGTCGATTGGAGAGTAAGAGGTGTCTACATCACCCGATCCGGTGGTCTTAGACTGGGTACAAGCCGCGCTGGAAGGCGATCAGGACGCATTCGCGGAACTGGTCTACGCCTTCCAAGATTCGGTCTATAACCTGTGCTACCGGATGCTCAGTGACCGGGGTGAAGCCGAAGATGCCGCACAGGAAACGTTTCTCCGCGCCTATTTGAACTTGCAGCGCTATGACCCCGCGCGTTCTTTCAAGACGTGGCTGCTGACGATTGCGTCGAATCACTGCATCGACCGCATTCGCCGCCGCCGCATGACGTGGCTGTCGATTGAGGATGATCCGCTGCCCGCGCTCACCTTGAGCAGCGACGAACCCGAACCGGAAGACGCGTCGATCAAGGAGGAGCAGAGCCGCGAGATTCAAGCACTGCTGCAAGAACTCAACCCCGATTACCGCGCAGCGGTCGCCTTGCGCTACTGGTACGACTATTCGTACACGGAAATCGCGGACATTCTCGACACGACGGAAAGCGCGATCAAAAGCCGGTTATTCCGCGCCCGCCAGATTCTCGCCGAGAAGATCAATCCCAAGACTGCGTCCGGCGCGTTAACCGCACTACTGGAGAACGTTTAAAATGGCGAACGAACGAGGACGACGACTCATGCAGGAGGCGCTCGACGGCGAATTGGAGTCGGAGGCGCTGCACGAACTGTATACCCGGATTGACGATGATCCGCAGGAAGCGAGCGATTTTCAACGCTTGAAGCAGGTAGATCGGCTGCTGCGTGGCGCGCCGATGGAGCGCGCGCCGCAGGGCTTGGCGCTGCGCATCATGGCGAAACTGGCGGAGGGCTTGCAGCCCGAAGTCCTGCGCCGCTCGTCGGGGCTGGCGCTGGCGCTCGGCTTGGCGCTGGTCACGCTGGTGCTGATGCCGCTGCTGGCGGGCTTGGGCTGGCTGATCTTGAATGCCGTCGGCAGCGCGGGCGCGCTCACCGGGGTCATCAACCAGATCGCCGGGCTGGTCTCGGTGGTGATGAATTCGCTCGACGCGCTGGTCGCGGGGGCGCGTGAGGTGTTGAAGACCTACCCCGAAGCACCCGTGCTCATGCTCGGGTTAATCCCGATTGCCTCTTTCTGGTTGGTGCGCTTCGCATGGAAGCGCGGCGACGAGGAGGCGGATGAATTATGAGCGCGACGAACAGCCGCAACCTGCTCATCATCGTGGTGATTTTCGTCGCGGTGCTGGCGCTGGCGTTCGTGATCCGGCAGGCGTTGAACGGTGTGCGCGTCATCGACGACCGCAACGTCATTTTCACCGACCTCTACACCTTCGATGGCGTGGTCGAGGGCGATCTTGTCGTGGTGGCGCGTGAGATCACGCTCGAAAGCTCGGCGCGGATCGCGGGCAGCGCTTCACTGATCGGCAGCACGATCACCGTGCACGGGCGCATCGCCGAAGATTTGACCGTGCTCGGCGAGACGGTCAGCTTGAGCGCCGATGCCGCCGTCGCCGGGGATGTCAGCCTGATGGGGTCGGATACGTATGTCGCCGGGGCGGTCGGCGGGACGCTGCTGGTCAACAGCACGACTGCCGCCTTCGCGCCGGATTTCGCCAGCTTGGGCGCGGTGACGACCTGCGCCGACGAAATCATCTACGCCGGGGCTATCGAATTCGCACCCTGCCCGGAAGACGAGGCGATCAAGCCGTTCGAGCCGCTGATCGCGCTCCGCAGCGCCACGCCGCCGGACTTGTCCGCGCTTGATCCGTTGGTCTCGTTCCTGTCCATCGCCGTCTGGTCGATCACGCTGACGGGGATCGCCACGATTGCCGTAACCGCCTTCCCGCGCCAGATCAGCCACATCGAAGATGCGGTGCGGGCACGTCCGAGCCGCGTCGGTGGCGTCGGGATCGCCACCTATGGCTTGATGGTCGGCATTACGCTGGCGTTGATCACGCTGCTGGCGGTGCTGCCGCCGCTTGGCTTGATCGTGCTGCCCGTGTATTTGATCCTGCTGATCGTGCTGATCGCGCTCGTATTGAGCAGCCTCGTCACGCTGGCACTGGTGGTCGGCGACCTGATTATGCGCCGCACGACCAGCGCTACACCGCCGATGGTCGCCGCCGTCGTAGGGAGTCTCGTGCTGTCGGCGGGGATGGCGCTGCTGCTGGTGCTGCCGTTCGGTTGGTTATTCGATGTACTGGTGATCGGCGCGGTCAGTTCGGTCGGCGTCGGCGCGGCGCTCATCACACGCATGGGGACGCGCCCGCTCACCCGCCCGCATTTCGTGCAAGGATAGACTGATGGCAGATATACCGACCCTGCACATCCCCATCGCAGCGGACGAACACGGTGTGATCCGCGTGGGGAACACGCGTGTGACTCTAGATACGATTATCGCGCGCTACCGGCAAGGAGATACGCCGGAAGCGATTCATGAAGGCTTCCCGACGATTTCCGTCTCGGACATTTACGCTATGATCGCCTATTACCTCGCCCATCAAGAAGAATTAGATGCGTATTTGGCGCGTCGTCAAGCGACAGGCGAAGCCCTGCGCCGCGAGATTGAAGCGGGGTATTCGCCGGAAATCAAGGCGCACGAGGCGAAACTCCGCGCGTTGCGAGCGCAGAAGCGAGATTTTGCCGATCAGGTGCGCTTCATCCCCTTGCAGTGACTTGCGTTTGATTGTCCTCTGCACCAGCGC